>JBCDGX010000297.1:0-7083 GCA_038750805.1 Myxococcota bacterium | reverse complement strand
GGCGTTCGTGCCGGGCGACGTTCGTCGCGATCGCGAAGAGCCACGTGCTCACCGCGGCGCGGCCATCGAAGACCGCCGTGCCGCGGGCCACCTCGAGGAAGACCGCCTGCACCGCGTCCTCGACCACGTCGTCGGGGAGCAGGCGCCGGAGGTAGCGCGTCACCCGCGGCTGAAAGCGATCGAAGAGCTCGCCGATGGCGGCGGGATCGCCCGCGCCGCAGGCCCGCGCGAGCCCCTCGTCGCTCAGGGCGGTCGCTCGGGCCTGCGAGGAGGGGCGCGGTCGGAGCGGAATCACGTCGCTCATCGCCAGCCGGCTCCTGTCCAGGCGAGCCCGAGGGTGGCGCCCAGCGAGGCCCGAGGACCGCCGCCGGCGAAGGTCGCGCGCGCGTTCAGGCCGACGTCGAGGCGGCGGGAGCCGCCGAGTCGAAAGGCCGCCCGAGCGTAGGCCTCGACGAAGGGGGAGAGCTCGAGCTCGGTCTCGCCGCGCCCGTTGCCGACGATCCGCGGTTCCGTGGTCTCACCCCCGGCGGCGGGCAGCTCGTCCGGGTCCAGCTCGTCGGCTTCGTCCGGGTCCTCGGGGTCGTCCGTCTCGTCCGGATCATCGGCGTCGTCCGGGTCGACGTCCCCCGAGCCCGCGCCGGTCGCGTTCGCGCTCTCCTCGCGGGTCCATGCGAGCGCGAGGCCCACGCCGCCGCCGAGCTCGACGCGCGGACGCCTCCCCTGCGGTCGCGAGGTCCAGCCGCCGCGCAGGCTCGCGTCGAGCGCACCGCGCTCCCGCGGATCATCGAGCAACGATGCGTGGCCCCCCAGGGCGATGCCCAACACTCCGCGCGGCGTGACGCGGACCGATCCGAAGAGCTCGAGGCCGAGCGCGAGGCCTTGAGCGGGACCGGAGGAGAGCCGCAGGCCGCCACCCAGGTAGAGGGGAATCGGAGCGGGGGCCGCATGGGTGGCGGTAGCCACGGTGGCGGGCGCCGGCGGCGTCGGACTCGAGGGAGGCTCAGCCGGCGCGGCCTGGAGCTCGGGCGCCGGGCCGGCGAGCGGAAGGAGCCAGCTCTCGAGCCATGCGCTGGCCTGGGCCAGGGACGCGACGCGATGAGTCGCCGCTCGGTCGCCCTGCGCGTAGCGAAACTCGAAGCCCGCGTCCGACTCACGAATCGTGACGGTGCCGCCGGTGCAGGTCGCGCCCGGCGTCGCGGCAAGGGGACCCGCGGCGAGCTGGCGACGAAGCGCGGCGACGGTGGCCGGCGGGCCGCGAAAGCGAAGCACGCCGAGGCAGGGGAGATTCCCTGCCTCGGCGCGCCGAGGTTGCGCATGCACCCCGTCGCCGTGCTCCAGCGTCAGCTCGAAGAGCGCGAGGAGGGCGAGGGCTCGAAGGACGAGCCGAAGGGCGGCGAAGCGATGCACCATGGAGATCAGACGCCGCCCTCGGGGGTGCTCATGCCGTCGTCGGAGTCCTCGTCGGTGTCGTCGTCCGCGTCCTCGTCGGTGCCGTCGTCGGTGTCGTCGTCGGCGTCGTCGTCCGCGTCCTCGTCGGAGTCCTCGTCGGTGTCGTCGTCGGCGTCGTCGTCGGTGTCGTCGTCGGCGTCCTCGTCGGTGTCGTCGTCCGAGTCCTCGTCGACGTCGTCGTCGGTGTCGTCGTCGGTGTCGTCGTCCGCGTCCTCGTCGGTGTCGTCGTCCGAGTCCTCGTCGGTGTCGTCGTCCGCGTCCTCGTCGGTGTCGTCGTCCGAGTCCTCGTCGGTGTCGTCGTCAGCTCCTTCGTCCTCGTAGGTCTCCGAGCGGTCGACCGCGATCACCGTGCCGAGAAGCGCGTCGATCTCGACCTCCGCGAAGCCGTCGCCTTCGAAGACGATGACCTCGTAGATGGCGTCCTCGCCGTCCCCGAGCTCGACCTGGAGCACCGTGCCGGGGACCTCCGCCGCGGCCGCGTCCCGCGCTTCGCGGAGGCTGATCCAGCCGCTCCGGTCCTCGTCGATGGCGCCCTCGTCCTCGACCGAGAGCACGGCGCCGCTGATCGCGTCGAGCTCCACCTCGAATTCGCGGCCAGCCTCCTCGAGGGTCACTTCCCATACGGGCGTGTCCGTGCCCTCGAGCTCGACCTCCGCGACCACGCCGCCGGGCACCTCGGCCTCGGCGGCGGCGAGCGCCGCGTCGACGTCGATCACCTCGGCGAGCAGCTGCTCCGCTTCGGAGACACCCATGGCCGAGCCACCGGCGTCGCCTGCCGCGCAGGCACCCGCGCCTGCGACCAAGACCACCATCGGAATCCAGCGAATCGAGCGATACATCATCGGTTCCCTTTCGTGCCCACCGTGTTGTTGCGCGGGGGACGTCGGGTATTGCCCGCGAGGAGACAATTCCTGACCGACTTTTCTCGAGGTCGTGTCGGGCCTCGATGTCGCTCGGCGAATCCGGCGCCGCGCGGGGGCTCAGAGCATCACCGGTCCGCCCTTCTCGAGGGCCTTCGCGTATGCCGGTCGCGCGTGGAGTCGTGCGAGGTACGCCGCGATGTTCGGCGTCTCCGTTCCGCCCCGGCTCGCGAGGGCCTCGAGCGGGTAGCTCATCTGGATGTCTGCGGCGCTGAACTCGCCGGCGAGGAACTCGCCCTTCGCCACCTCGGCCTCGAGGAACGCCGAGTGCTTGGCGAGCTCCGGGCCGTAGAAGGTCGCCTGGACCTTCCCGACGATGCCCTTCGCGATGGGCTTCACGAAGAAGGGCAGGGGCGCCGTCTTCACCTTCTCGAAGATCAGCTTCACGAGGAGCGGCGGCATGAGCGAGCCCTCGGCGTAGTGCATGAAGTAGCGGTAGCGGCGGAGGAGCGCGGGGTCGCTCGGGCGGAGCCGGCCCTCGCCCAGCTCGTCGACGAGCGTCTCGAGGATCGCCCCGGTCTCCGCGAGCGCCTCCCCGTCGACGACCACCGTCGGCGCCTTGCCGAGGGGGTGAATCGCCTCGAGCTCCTTGGGCGCGCGGATGGTCTTCGGATCGCGCTGATGGGTGACCATCGTGTACTCGAGCCCGAGCTCCTCGAGCAGCCAGAGGACGCGCGTCGAGCGCGAGCGCTCGAGGTGGTGAAGGACGATCTCCGTCATGGGCGACGAGGCTACCCGTCCGCGGGCCCCGCGGGGTGTCGGGGTCGCGAAAACCGCACTGGAGCCCGCTAGAAGGCGAGCTGCACCTGGAGCCGCACCCGCGCCTCGTCGCGCCGCCCCGCGGAGCGCTCGAGCCGTCGCCAGCCGGCATCGAGCTGCGCGCGCACGGAGCGTCCGACCGCGAAGGCGTTCACGCCGACGAGCACGCTCTGCTGGGAGCGGAGGGTGCCGGCATCCGCGTAGGTGGCACCGAGCGCGTCCATGGCCTCGGGCGGCGCCGCCGCGACGAGTGCGTCCGCCCGCTGGCGCGCGTCCCGGCGAAGCGCCGGGGCGACGTCGACGCGTTCGTAGCGCGCGGCGAGCTCCCACAGCGGGCCGAGGCGTTGCGCGAGCTCGAGGTTCATCCCGCCCAGCCCGAAGACCGGGCCCTCGCTCCCCGAGCGATCGACCCACGCGAGGTATCCGACCGCGATCAGCGCCGTGCCGCCGCAGCGGAGCCAGAGCTCCGGAGCGAGGCGCACGAGCGCGTCGCGTCCGGCCTCGGGGCGCGCGTCCACGGCGGCGCTCAGGGTGGCGAGGTAGCCGCCGCCGGCTGCGGGCGAGGCGGCCCCGGGTCGCCGCGCGTCGAAGCCGGCGCTTCCGTGGGAGACGTAGCCCACGAGCTCGGGATGGAGCGCGCGCTCGACGCCCCGCCCCTCCCCGAAGGTCGAAGGGCTCGCCAGCGGCTCCGCGTAGACGCGCTGGACGCCGATGCCGTGGGCGGCCCGGCGATTGGCGCCGGTGAAGGCGCCGAGGGACCAGCCCCAGCGCTCGAAGGTGCCCGCGACGAGGGCGCCGAGCTGGCGCTCGCCGCCGAAGAAGGGGCTGGCGTCGGCCCAGTCGACGAGCAGCAGGTCGCGAAAGGAGAGCTGCCGGTAGCGCGTGAAAGGCACCTTGGTCTGCCCGACGCGAAGGCGCGTGCCTTCGACGAGCCGCAGGTCGAGCCAGAGGTCGATGAGCTCCGCCGCGCCGGGCACGACGTTCGCCTGGAAGGCGAAGCCGAGGCGGTCGTCCAGGAAGCGTCCGCGGAGCGCGGGGCGGAGGCGCCGGAGCGAGACCTCGCCATCCTCGGTGCGCTCGCCTGCCTCCCACGCGGCCGTGAAGGCACCCTGGAGCTGCGCCGCGAAGGCGAGACGGAGCTCGGCGTCGCTCCCGCCGAGGACCAGGGGGCCGAGCTCGTCCGCGCGCGCGGCGCCGGGCGCCAGCAGCAGGCTCAGCGCGACGAGGGCGCCCGCAGCCCGGCGCGGGCCACGCGCTCGAGGTCCTCGGCGCTCACCGCCCAGGGGGCGTCGTCGGGCATGCGCTGGGCGAGCCAGCGCGTCGCCGCCATGAGGTTTGCGGATACGAGGTAGGGGTACTTCGGTCGCGCCGCGACTATCGCCATTCGAATGATCGTTCGCGTCGTGCCTCCGAGCAGAGCCTTCCCGAGGAAGACGTTCACGAGACCCGTCGCGCGGGCGTCCGGGCGGCGGAACATCCGGTTCCCCACCGGCAGGATGCCCCGATCGTCGGGGGCCGGACCCCACGCCATCACGTTCATCCAGGCCAGCTGGCCTTCCTGGGCGTCGAGCACCGCGCGCTGGAGCGCATCGGCGCTGCGGATGTCGGCCATGGTCGGCACGGCCCGCATCGCGAAGACGACGCAGGCACCCTCCACGGCGAGCGTCGTGTGCTCGCCGTGCCGCACGTCCCGAAAGCGCGGCACGGAAGGGCTCATCGTCTCGTTCACCGGCCTCGTCGCAAAGATGCTGGACGCGGCTCAGGTCGTCTACCCGGGGCGCTGGCATCGGCCTCACCCGCGGGGTGGAAGCGTCAGCGGGAGGGCCGGGAGGGCGTCTTCGTCGAGGTAGCCGTAGATGCCCCAGCTCTGCAGGACGCGGCGCGTGTAGCGGCGCGTCTCGTCGTAGGGGATCGCCTCGACGTACTCGTCGAAGGGCATCTCGCCGCGCTGCCGGAGCCAGCGGTCTACCGCGCCGTGCCCCGCGTTGTAGGCCGCCGGAACGAGCCCGGGCTGGCCGGCGTAGCGGCGCTGGAGGAAGGCGACGTAGCGGGCGCCGACGGCCAGGTTCACCTCAGGCCGTCTCAGCGTGCGCGGGGTGATCGGCACGCCGAGGTCAGCGCCGAAGCGCTGCGCCGTCGGCAGGATCACCTGGACGAGGCCGTAGGCATGGGCCCAGCTCACGGCGTCTGGATCGAAGCTGCTCTCCTCGCGGGCCACCGCCCGGAGCAGGCTCGCGGGCACCTCCACCTCACCCGCCGTCTCCTCGATGAGCGGCGCGAAGGCCGAGGGGTAGGCCAGGCGCCAGAGCGCGCGGGCGTCGCCCCGCGGGAGGGTGCGGCGGAAGCCCACGCCGAGGCGACGCCGCACGAGCCGCGCCGCCGCCGGAAGCGCGCCGCTCTCCGCCAGCACCGCCGCCGCGGCCCAGAGCGCGTCCGGGTCCGCGCCGGCGCCCGTGAAGCCCACGGCAGCGAGCTCCTTCTCCGCTTCGTCGATGGCTCCCACGCGGAGCAGCACGAGGGCCCGGACGAAGGCCGGGTCGCGAAACTCGGCGCGCATCGGGAAGGTCAGGCTCCCCTCCTCGGGGCCTTCGCGCAGCCATGCCTCGATGGCGGCGGCCCGCTCCGGCGCCGCGGCCCGGAGCCGGGCGAGCGCGAGCTGCGCGTAGAAGGCGAGGGGCTCCGTGCGGAGCACGTCCTCGTACGCGGCGAGGGCCTCGTCTCTTCGGGCCAGCGCCTCGAGGGAGCGCGCCCGCCAGTAGGCGAGGCGCCCGGCGATGCCCTCGGTGGTCTCGCGCGCGCCGGCGCGAAGGCCCCGCTCGAGCCAGCCCAGGGCGGTGGGGTGGTCGCCTCGGCGCCGCGCATCGCGGGCGAGCTGGAAGACCGCCTCGTCGACCATGTCGCCCTGGGGGTGGTCCCGCAGCACGGCCTCGAAGGCCGCCGCGGCGCCGGCGGCGTCGCCCTCCTCGCGAAGAAGCCTGGCCCGCTGGAAGAGCGCGTCGTCGGCGAGGCGATGGTCCGGGGCGTTCGCCGCCACCGTCGCGTACCCGGCGAGGGCCCGGTCGCGCTCCCCCAGCCGAGCGCGCGCCCGGGCCGCCCGGTAGCCGGCCCACGCCCGCACGTCCGGGTCGGCGCAGCGCTCCACGACGCCCTCGAGGAGCGGCGCGCCCGTCGCGCGCTCCCGGGCCTTCAGGAGCGCCTCGCCCTGGGCGAGCTCGGCACGGCAGCGGAGCGCGTCGCCGGCGAGGAGGTCCTCGGCGAGCGCCGCGAAGGCCGCCGCGGCGTCGCGATGATGCTGACTTCCGGCGAGAGCCCGGGCCTCTGCGAAGCGATCCTCCGGCGGGAGCGCGCGCAGGGCGCGGCGCCGCTCGCGAGGTAGCGTGGCGAGCACGGCGCCGGCCCGCTCGCGGGCCTCGCGTCCGACCCGTGCCCTCGGCGCCCGCGAGGCGACGCGACGGTAGAGCGCGAGGGCCTCCTCGCGCGCCGCTGGATCGTCGGACGTCGCCAGATGCGCGGCCAGGGGCATGGCCGCCGACGCTCCGCCAATGCGCTCGGGGGTCGAGGCCACGAGCGCCCTTAGCTCCGGCGCCGCCCGGTCCCAGCGGTCGAGCGCGGCGTAGGCCTTCGCCACCGCGAGCGTGGCCCGCCGGGTCCCGGCCCAGTCCTCCGCGGCGAGGGGAGCGAGGCGCGCAACCACCTCCGCGGGCGGGAGCCGCTCGGCCAGCCGAAGCGTCGCCCAGCGCGCGAGCGGGTGGTCGCTCCGGGCGATCGCGTCGAGGACCGGCCGCGGATCGGCCCCGCCGGCCGCCAGCGCCGCCGCCTTCAACCAGAGCAGCTCCGCCCGGCGCCCCTCGGTGGCGCGGACGAGCGCCGCGTCGAGCCCACGCAGTGCGGCCTCGGCGTCGCCGGCCCGGAGGTGCGCGCGGGCCTCGGCCACGTCCGGGCTCGGCCGAGCGAG
>JBCDGX010000296.1:0-7085 GCA_038750805.1 Myxococcota bacterium | reverse complement strand
TGCTGCTCGGCGCGCTGGCGTTCGCCGGCGGCATCGCGGCCGGGGGCCTCTGGCTCTTCGAGGGCGTACGGAGCGGCGAGACCGTGCTCCTGCTCGCCGGGGCCGGGGCCATCGCGCTCGGCGCCGGGCTCGATCTCTTGCTCGCCCTCGCGCTCCCGGCGCGCGCCGGGCGGGTCAGCGTCGAGCTCCACCTGATGCCCCGCGGTCGCCTCGCGCTGGTCGGGGTCGAGCGCGAGGCCGCGGAGCTCTTCCTCCAGTCGCTGCGCGCGCGCCTCGCCCGTCAGCGCCCGGGCTGAAGCGCGTCGAGGCCGAGCAGGTCCGCCGCGCCGAGCAGCGCCGCGAGCCGAGCCGCGTCGAGATCGATGGCGAAGCTCGCGTCCCCGCCCCGCGCCTCGACCTCGAGGGCGTCGAGGGCCGGGCCGGCCGGGCTCATGGACACGAGGGGCATCCCGAGCGTGGCGTCCTTGGCGGCCACCGCCGCATCGCGAAGCCGGCTGGCGTCCTGCGCGTCCGCGAAGTGGAGCAGCAGCCCGAGCGCGAGGCCCCGGCTCACGCGGGCCCCGAGCGCCAGGGCCTCCGGGGCGTGGGGAGGCGGGTCCAGCTCAGCGAGGGTCGCGAGCTCGCCGAGCGGACCGTCCGCCGCCGTGCGCCAGCGTGGCGGCAGCGCCGCCACGGCCGCGACCTCCCGGGGGCTTCCGCCCGGGGTGCGGCCGACGCGGTCGAAGAGCGCGCCGAGCTCCGGCGCCTCGTCGCGAAGCGAGGGCGCGTCTCCGTCGAGGGTGCGCAGCGCGGCCACGACGAGCTCCTCGTCTCCCAGCACGATCCCGTGCTTCCCGACGAAGGCCGCCCGCGAACCACCCACGGCGACCGCCGGGTAGCCCGCCAGGGAGATCATCTCGAGGTCCTCGCCGTCCTGGGTCACGGCCGAGCGCAGGCACGTCGCGAGGCGTTCGTGGTCGAAGCGTCCGGCGAGCACGAAGCCCACGTGCCCGAGCCCCGCATCGAGGGGTGAGACGTCCGCCGGAGCCTCGGCGGTCACGAAGGCGAGGGCGGCGTCCACCATGCCGAGCGGGTCGAAGCCGCAGCGCGCCTCGAGGCCCGCCGCCCACTCGTCCGCCCCGCTCGGACCGGCGATGAGCGGGAAGAGCGGCGACTCGCGGAGCGCCGGAAGGTCCACGCGGAGCAGCGCCCGCGCGCTGGCCGGCACGGCGGCGAGCGGGTCGTCGGGGATCGGCGGGGCCCGGAAGGCGTAGAAGGCGACGGCGCCCCCGACGCCGAGCAGCACCAGCAGGACGAGCCCGCAGCCGCCGCCGCGCTTCCGCCTAGCCATCGCTCCAGCCGGCGCTGGCGCGCGCGTCCACGGCGGCGACGGCGAGGGCGTCGGCCTTTTCGTTCAGCGGCACGCCGGCATGACCCTTCACGTAGTGGAGCTGCACGTCGCGGAAGGCGGCGAGCGCGTCCTTCACCTCGGCCACGAGCTCGCGGTTCGCCTTGGCCTTCCACCCCTTCGTGAGCACGCCGATGGAGTAGGTCGAGTCCGTGTAGATGCGGTAGGGGCGCTCGAGATCGGGTGCCCCTTCGCAGGCCCGGAGGATCGCCGTGAGCTCCGCGATGTTGTTCGTTCCGCGACCGAGGAACTCGCTCAGGACGCGCTCCCGATCGTCATAGCGGAGCACGACGCCGAGCCCGGCCGGGCCGGGGTTTCCGCTGCACGCGCCGTCGCAATAGGCGAGCGCCTCGCCGGGCGCCGGGTGCTCCGGCGGCGGCGGTCCGGCGGCCTTGCCGGCCTTCTTCGCGCCGCCCTTCTTGCCCTTGGTCGCGCCCTTTCCCTTGCTCGCGACGGGCTCGGCCTCGCCGCAATGGGCGTCGGGGAAGACCGTCGCGTCGCCCGCGGGCGAGAGGTTTCGGGCGCCGGCCGCGTAGGCGCGCCCGTCCTTCGGCTTGTAGCGAATCTCGACCCGGCCGCCCTCGTCGACGAGGGCGCCGCTCGCGTCGCAGCGCGCGTACACGGTCGCGCCCCGGAGCTTCATCTTCCGCCACGGCATGGGGCGTCGGCTTACCGTCCCCGGGGCGGAAGTTCCACCGGATCCGCTCAGGCGAACGCCGCCGCCGCGTCGCGCAGGGTCACGAAGCGGTGGCCGGCGGCGCGGAGGCGACGGACGGCGCTCCGGAGCGCCACCTCCTTCTCCGCCGCGGTCTTGCGGAGGTCCGGCTGGTGCGGACGAAGCGCCGTCAGGCCATCGGCCTCGGCGTCCGAGAGGTCGATGCCGTGGAGCTCGAGGTTCACGAAGGGACGCCCGGCGGTCATCGCCGCGAGTCGCGCGGCGCCGCGCTCACCGGCGAGCGCGACGCTGGTCCCGATGAAGGGGAGGCGAAGGCCTCGGGTCACGGCGATGGGGAGCTCGACGAGCCCCGCGCCCCGCGTCCAGTAGGGGCGCCCGACCCGGTAGGGGTCCGCCGGGCTGCGGAGCACGCGCGGATCGTCGAGGATGCTCGAGCTCGGGCGCCCGCGCCCCACGGCCGCGGCGGCGCGGTAGAGGCCGAGCGCCAGCGCCTTCGCGCCGTAGTAGGGCGGGCAGGGAAAGACGCTCGAGTCGTAGCGGACGCCGAGCTCTTCGAGGGCTTCGAAGAGCCCGTCGTGAATGGTGTAGCCCGGGGCCCGGAAGCCGACCGGGGCCTCGCCCACGGCCTCCTCGATGAGCCGCACCCCACCTTCGACCTCGGCGCGCCAGGTCGCCGGGTCGCGCCGCGTCAGGTCGTAGAGGTGGTGGTGGCTGTGGTTCGCGATCTCGTGGCCGGCCGCGTGCAGGGCGCGCAACGCCTCGGCGTTCGCTTCCGCGGCCTCCGCTCCGACCACCGACGCATCCAGGTCTTCCCCGATGACGAAGAAGGTCGCCGGCACGCCGAGGTCCCCGAAGAGCGCCGCGAAACGCGGCACCGCGTGCGCGTAGATCGCCCGCGCGGCCTCGCCCTCGAAGGCCTCCTCGAGGCCGTGGATGGCCGCGTAGCAGCGGACCTCGTCCAGGTCGACGCTGAGGGCGGCGAGGCGCTCCATCAGCCCTTCACGCGGATCGCGACGAAGAGCTTGGCCATGTTCTTCAGCACGTTCGGGACGCGCTTCGTCAGCTTGATCGAGGGCGGGCGCTTCTCGACGATGGTCACGGGGATCTCCGAGGAGGGCACGCCCCCGCGCTGCGCGCGGATCACGAACTCGCTCGCGAAGAGATCCTTGTCGACGAGGCACTGACGCGCGACCTCGACTAGCGGGGCCCGGCGAAAGGCCTTCAGCCCGTGCGTGTCCGTGCCCTGGAAGCCCAGGCTCACGCGGAGCATCCCGTTGAGCACCTTCGTCGCCGTCCGGCGGAAGAGCGGGCGCTCGTCGTTCGCGCCCTTCATCACCTTCGAGCCGACGACGAGGTCCGCGTCGCCGCGCTCGAGCACCTCGAGGGCGCGCCGATAGAAGTCCGTATCGCAGATGTCGATCTCGTCGCAGAGGACGAACTCGCCGCGGGCGCGGAGGATGCCCTCCTTGAGGGCCTTGCCGTAGTTCGGCTCGCCCAGGGAGTGGATCTGCACCGGAGGGAAGCGCGCGGAGAGCTCCTCACCGATCTCGACCGTCCGGTCCCGGGACCCGTTCTCCGCGAGCAGGAGCTCGTAGGGCCACTCGAAGGCCTGGAGTCGGTCGACCAGGTCCACCACCGCGCTCTGGAGGATGCCTTCCTCGTTGTAGACCGGGATGATGATCGAGACGCGGGGCTCGGCGGGACGCGCGCTGGAATCGCTCATGGAGGGCGCTCGGGAAGGAAGAACCGGCTCAATCGCCGAGGGACCGGCGGCCGGAGGCGCCGGCACCCTGAAGCACCCCCCGGGGGTCGTCAAGGACGGCCCCCAAGCAGGGGTGGCAGCTTTCTTGGGTCAGCGATCGGGGCTTCGTAGCGTGGGAGGCCACCGGAGGTCTCCCATGCGCTATGCCGGGCCCGAGCGCCGCATCCATCACGTCTTCGTCACCCGCAACACCGAGTACCACGTGCGTCGCGACCGCTGCGTCGCCGTACGGGACCGGCGGAGCGGGCAGTGGGTGCGCGGGCACCTGGCGGTGAGGAGCCGCGTGACCGGCGGGCTGGCCTTCGAGGCCGATGGCGCCGTACGGACGACCGTCGAGCCGCCGCGCGTCGGCGAGTCGATCTACATCTCCGGCGGCGGCAGGGACCTCGTGACGAGCCCCGTCGTGAGCATCGAGCGGCCCGCGAAGCCGGTCGTGCGCACCTACGACGCCTGAGCGCAACCTCGTCGTTCCCCGAGAGGCGCCGGCCGAGGCATGCTCACGCCCATGTCCCGGGTCCGCGTGTACCTCGGTTGCTCCCTCGACGGCTGCATCGCGGGGCCCGAGCACGACCTCGCCTTCCTCATGGAGACGCCGCCTCCCGCCGAGGGAGAGCCTCAAGGACTCGGCTTCGCCGAGTTCATCGCGGACGTCGGCGCGCTCCTCATGGGGCGCCGCACCTACCAGGTGCTGCTCGACCACGACGCCTGGCATTACGGGGAGCGGCCGGTCTTCGTCGCCACGCATCATGCGCTGCCGCCGGCGCCGCAGGGCGGGGACGCGCGACGCATCGAAGGGAGCATCGACGCGATGCTCGACGAGGCGCTCGCGGCGGCGGGCGGCGGGGACGTGTACCTCGACGGCGGCGACCTCGTCCGGCAGGGTCTCGAGGCCGGGCGCGTCGATGCGCTCTGCCTGACCCTCCTTCCGCTGATCCTCGGTCGCGGCATCCGCCTCTGGGAGGGCCTGGAGCGACGCACGGACCTGCGCTTCGACCCGCCGGTCGCGCATGGGCGGATGGTTCAGGTCACGGCCCAGGTCACGGGCACGCCGGGCTTGCATGGGGAGGGACGTCCCTGAACAGTGGGGCGTGGCTTGGACTCGATCCGCCGCGCTCGCGCGCGGCCTCCTCGTGGCCTGTCTCGCCGCGGCCTGCGGCGACGGCGACCCCCCGGCCTTCCTCGACGACGGGACGGCCTATCTCGAGGCGCTCCCCGAGCGGCTCTCCGAGGTGGGGCTCTATCCGGACGCGCCGGACCTCGCGCGCACGCATCCGGCGGTAGTCCGCTACACGCCGCGCTTCCCGCTCTGGACCAACGGGAGCTTCAAGAGCCGCGAGGTCGCGCTCCCCGAAGGCGGCGTCGTCACCTTCGAAGGCGAGCAGCCGGTCTTCCCCGTCGGCACGCTGCTCTTCAAGACCTTCGGCTACGCGAGCGGGCCCGTGGAGACGCGGGTCATGCGTCGCGAGGCCGACGGCGAGTGGAGCTACGCGGTCTATCTCTGGGAGGGGAACGACGCGACGCTGCGGGACATCACGCTCCCGCTCGCCATCCCCGTCGCGGACGCGGGCGAGCGCTTCGACCACGAGACCCCGAGCCGCCGGCAATGCGTTACGTGCCACGAGTCGGACCCGAACCCGGTGCTCGGCTTCGACCGGCTTCAGCTCTCGGACGAGCTCGGCGATCTGGCGGACCAGGGTCTTTTCGCGACGGCTCCGGAGGGCGTGTCCCTCGGTGGCGACGCCGGGGACCGGGCCATCCTCGCCTACTTCGTCGGCAACTGCGTGCACTGCCACAACGGCGAGCCCGGCCTGAACAACGGCTTCGACCTGCGCCCCGACGTCGCCCGCGCGAACCTGGTCGGCCAGCCCACCATGGCGAGCGGCGTGCCTCCGGGGCTCCGGGTCGCGCCCGGGGACGCGGACGCGAGCGTCATCGTGCAGGCTCTGGCCCAGCCGGACGGCTCCTTCGCGATGCCGCCGCTCGGCGTGCAGCGCGCGGACGCGGAGTTCTTGACCACACTCCGCGCCTGGATTGACGAGATGACGCCCATGGCCCCACCGGAGAACCCATGAACCGCGCGCTCCCCCTTCTCCTGGCCATGGCGCTCGCCGCATGTGGCGACGACACGAGCGATCCCCCGGCCGACGGAGGGCCGACCGATGGAGGCGCTCCCGAGGGGCCCTTCGTCACCTTCGAGACGCTCACGCTCTCCGACGAGGGCGGGCTCTTCACGGCCATCGCGCCGGTGCCGGGCACGGAGGACGAGGTCTTCGTCACGCGCTACGAGGGGGTGATCGCGCACTACCGCCTCGAGGGGACGAACGCGACGCTCCTCGGCGAGATCACCGTGCCCGAGGTCTTCACGCTGAACGATTGTGGGCTCCTCGCCGTCGCGGCAGACCCGGACTTCGCCACCAACGGCTTCGTCTTCGCGGGTCATTGCATCGAGGGCTCCACGACGCGGATCACGCGGCTCACCTTCACCGGCGACCACGCGGCGGCCTCGGCGACGGCCGTGACCATCCTCGAGGTGCCCGAGACCCGCGCCCGCGCCCCCTTCAACCACAACGTGTCGAACATCGTCTTCGAGCCCGACGGCTCGATGATCGTGGGCGTCGGCGACAAGGGCTTCCCGGCCAACGGTCAGGACACGGGCACGCTCGCGGCGGCCATCCTGCGCATCGAGCCGAGCCGCGCCGAGGGCGTCGGCGGGTACGAGCCCGCGGCGGACAACCCGGACCTCGGAGGCAGCCCCGAGCTCTTCGCCATCGGCGCGCGCTTCCCCTGGCGCATCGAGCCCCTCGGCGACGGGCGCTACTGGTTCGGCGACGTCGGTGAGTCGAGCTTCGAGGAGGTGAACCTCCTCGGGGCGCCCGGCGAAAACTTCGGCTGGAACGAATGCGAGGGCCCCTGCGACACCGCCGGGCTCGTCGATCCGCTCTTCCGCTGGGACCGCTCGGACGCCCACCCCTACGTGCGCGAGGACCCGGACGCGCTGCCGACGGTGCGCCGCTCGGCGTGGATCGGGCCCGTGTACCCCGGCGGGGCGAGCGACCGCTACGCCGGCCGGCTGACGGGGAAGGTGCTCTTCGGGGACGTGTGCCTTGGCTTCGTGCGCGCGGGCGCCGCCACGGAGGCGGGCGGGGTCGCGAGCGACGAGCCCGTCGGGCATCTCGCGAACGCCGTCGGCTGGGCCATCCGGGACGGCTTCTACATCGGCGCCACCTTCGGCAGCTGCGACGCCAACGACGTCTTCGAGC
>JBCDGX010000295.1:0-7092 GCA_038750805.1 Myxococcota bacterium | reverse complement strand
GCGACGTCGGCGCCGCCGACGCGGCCTACCAGCAGGTGGACTTCGAGGGCATGCAGGCCGCCGCCGCGGCCGTCGCGAGCGGCGCCTGCACCCGCGACGAGCTCGCCCGCGCCTACCGGCTCCTGGGCATCAGCCTCTCGGCGCTCGGCCAGGAGCGCGAGGCCTACGACGCCTTCGTGAAGCTCCTCGTCCTCGACCCGGAGGTGAGCCTCGACGTCTCGCCGACGCTGCGCGGGCCCTTCATGGAGGCCCGCGGGGCCATGGGCTCCCGGCGCCTCGACGCGGAGGTCACGCTCAACCCGCTCCGTGGGGCCCTCGTGGTGACCATCTCGGACCCCTTCGAGATGGTCGCGCGCCTCGGCGGCGAGGCCACCGCCGGAGCGGACGGGGCGACCGTGCCCTTCGACGAGGCGAGCGCGCGTGAGGTCGTGATCGACGTCCCGGGACTCGCGGACGCGGGCTTCGGCTTCTACTTCCTGCGCCTCGTGGACGAGGCCGGGAACGTGCTCCTCGAACGCGGCACCCAGAACGCGCCCCTGGAGATCGGGGAGCGGCGGAGCAGCCCGGGCGCCGGCGAGGTGATCGTCGTCGAGCGGAGCGGCGGCGTGCAGGTGAAGAACGTGCTCGCGGGCATCGGCGCGGGCCTCGGCGTGGCGGCCATCGCCGGCGGCGCGGTGCTGCACCTCTCCGGCAATGACGACGCGGACACCTACAACAGCGACCTCTGCCTCACGCCCGTGACGCCGGGACCGGCGCAGCCGACCCGAGACAGCATCTGCGGGCCCGGCGGCACGCGCGGCAACTTCCGCGACGACGCGGAGACGAAGCAGCGCAACGCCGTCATCCTCTACGCCCTCGGCGGCGCGCTCCTCGCCACGGGCGTGGTGCTCTTCGTGGTCGGGGGCGACGACGAAGAGCAGGGGGACGCGACGGCCTTCGAGATGAGCTGCCGCTCCGCGGGACTCGGAATGAGCTGCAGCGGCCACTTCTAGCGGGCTGCGGCCGGGCGCGGCGTCAGCGAAGGCCGGCGAGGGGCTGCCAGCGCCGCCCGTCGGCGCTCTCGAGCACCAGCACGTCCTCGCGCTGACGCCCGGCGACGAGCAGCCTGCCTGGCACCGCCCCCACCAGGGCCGGGCCGCAGAAGCCCCCGCTCTCCGAGAAGCAGGGGGCCGGGCGGACCGAGCCCTCGAGCTCCTCCGCCCAGCGCGCGATGGCGATCGCCCCGCCGCGCGTCCGCCAGGCCGCGACGACGACCGTCGGCGAAGACGCTCCCCGCTCGAGGGCGGCCGCCACCCGCTGCCCGGGGAAGCGCTCGCTCACGCAGCCTTCGGCCAGGCAACGATGGAGCACGTCGTCCTCGCCCTCGCGCCGATGCACGAGCAGCGCGCCCTCCGCGCAATCCAGCGCGCGGAGCGAGCCCGCGGAAGGCAAGGCGTGCGTGACGTCGCCGCGAAGCGCGATGCGGCGCTCGGGCCCGCTCGCCACCAGCCACTCGCCGCAGCCCCGGAGGGAGGCGAATCGACCGGAAAGGACGAGCGTCTCCGGCTCGGGGCCCACGATCCCCGCGTCCGTGAGCCAGCGCGGCTCCCCGGCGAGGAAGCGCGCGGCCCGGCCCTCCCCCAGCGGCGTCCGGAGCCGGGGCCCGGCGGGTGGCTCGCCTTCGTCCGTCGGCGCGTCCGGACGGTCGAAGACGCGGAGCTCGAGGGCGTCGCGCCCGGCCCGCGCGACGACCCGCAGCTCCCCCTCCCCCAGCCAGACGGCCGCGGGGCTCTCCGGATGCGCCGCGAGCCACGCCGGCGCCGGCGTGATCACGTCGTCCTCGCCTAGCGTCGCCAGGCCCATCGAGCGCCCCGCGCAGCGGTCGAAACCGCAGCTCGCGTCCGCGGTGCGCCAGAGGAGCGTCGGCGCCCGCCCCGGAAGCACTGCGGCCACGGTCCGGGGCCGGTGGAGCCGGCGAAAGTCGACGCCGCCGCCGCCGACCCGCACCCAGCTCAGCCCACGCTCGTCGAGGGCCGTCAGCTCGACGCGCTCCTGGGTCCCGCCCAGGCGGTTCACGGCGCCCGCCCGATCGCGCACGGGCACGCGCTCGGGGCGGAGCGCCCGCGCGGCCGCGGGCAGGCGCACCGCCGGGGCCTCGAGGTCGACGCTCGTGTCCGCCTCGCGGGACCAGAGCGTGAAGGCGGCCGTCAGCCGCTGGATCGCGAGCCAGGGCCGCTCGGGGATGGGCTCCGCCGGGGCCTCTCCCAGGCGCCCGCCCCGCGCCGCGTCGAGCTCCTCATCGACGAGCGCGACCGCGCGCCGGACCTGACGCTCCGCGTGCCGGGTCGCCGGGAGGATCCAGAAGATCGGCTCCGGGG
This sequence comes from Myxococcota bacterium, assembly GCA_038750805.1. Lineage (GTDB taxonomy): Bacteria > Myxococcota_A > Polyangia > Polyangiales > Houyiibacteriaceae > CALCTH01. The sequence continues at coordinate 4,735 of JBCDGX010000295.1, read as the reverse complement.
GGATGGCCCGGAGCGCCTCGGCGCAGGCGCCGAGCTCCCCGCGACGCACCACGTCGACGTAGCCCAGCCGGGCCCCCTCGGGGAGGCCGAGCCCCGGGTCCTCGAGGGGCTCTCCGTCGACCACGCAGGCGACGAAGCGGGCGTAGCGCTCGCGCGCGTCGAAGCTGCGCTCCCGAGCCCGGAGGTAGGGGAGCACCACCACCACGACGAGCACCAGGACGTGACCGAACACCGCGAGGGCGACGAGCCGCCGGCGCATGGTCGCCTTCCGGCGAAGCGCCCGGATCTCCCGGGCGAGCTCCACGTCCGGGGCGGGCTCGGGCTGGCCGTGGCCGTCGGGCATCGGCGGGGTCTTGCGGCCCCGGACGGCCCCGGTCGAGCCCTCGCGTAATGATCCGCCCCGCCGAAAGACACGATCGTACGCCTCCGTCCGGCGGAGCTCGGTCGCGTGGCGACCCCCGGCTCCCCTCGTTATGCTCCGGAATCCGGCGCCGGCGGGCGTGTTCGACTCACGAACCGAACCGAATCGCCGTACCCGAGCCCCGCGCATGAACCTTCGCCGCCTCTGGAAGCCCGCCGTCGCCTTCGGCGCCGTCGTCGCCGCCTTCACCCTCACCGTCGCCCTCGACCGGAACGGCCTCGAGGTCGACATCGACGGCTCCCGGCGCGCCCAGGCCGCGCGGAACCAGGACCCCTACGATCTGACGCAGCTGCAGGTCCTGAACCGCACGGTCCTCGAGGTGAAGGACCATTACGTCGAGCCCGAGCGCATCGACTGGCAGCGCATGTTCCTGGCGGGTCTGAACGCCATCCAGCGCTCCATCGCGCCCGTGATCGTGCGCTACGAGGACGGCGAGCCCGAGCTGACGGTGCAGATCGGCGCCGAGCGTCAGCCCTTCCCGGCCCGAGCCGACAGCCCCTGGGCCCTCGCCCGCGCCTTCCGCGGCGTCTTCGCCTTCCTCCAGGAGAACCTCGACGACGAGGAGATCGAGCTCCGGGACGTCGAGTACACGGCGGTCAACGGCATGCTCCGGACCCTCGACCCGCACACGGTGCTCCTGACGCCGGACGTCTTCGAGGAGATGCAGATGAGCACGCGGGGCCAGTTCGGCGGCCTCGGTATCGTGATCTCCATCCGCGAGGGTCACCTGACGATCATCCGGCCCATGCCCGGGACCCCGGCGACGCGCGCAGGCCTCGAGCGGGGCGATCGCATCGTGAAGATCGACGACGAGACGACGCTGAACATGCCGCTCTCCGAGGCCGTCGACCGGCTCCGCGGGGCACCGGGCTCTACCGTCGACGTGTTCATCACGCGCCGCCGCGAAAACGGGAGCTACTCCTCGCCGCGGCGCATCCGCCTCGAGCGGGCCGTCATCCGCATCGAGTCCGTCGAGCACCGCATGCTCGCCGACGGCATCGGCTACGTCTCGATCAACAACTTCCAGGGGAACACGCACGAGGACCTTCGGCGCGCCCTCGCGGACCTCCACCGCGACGGCCTCCAGGGCCTGGTGCTCGACCTCCGCGACAACCCCGGCGGCCTCCTCGACCAGGCCGTTCGCGTGACGGACACCTTCCTGACCAGCGGGACCATCGTCACCACGGCCTCGAACGATCCCCGGCAGCGCGACGAGAAGTTCGCCCGCCAGGAGGGCACGGAGCCGGACTACCCCATGGTGGTCCTCGTCAACGGCGCCAGCGCCTCGGCCTCCGAGATCGTGGCGGGCGCGCTCAAGAACCACGACCGCGCGCTCATCGTCGGCCAGCGCACCTTCGGCAAGGGCTCGGTGCAGGTCCTGAACAACTTCCAGGACGGCTCGGCGCTGAAGCTGACGGTCGCGCAGTACCTCACGCCCGGCGACGTCTCGATCCAGGGCGTGGGCATCGTGCCCGACGTGGGCATCGACCCGATGACCATCGACCGGGAGGACCCGGACCTCGAGGTCGATCCGGAGTCCTTCCTCCGCGAGGCGGATCTGCGCTCCGCGCTCACCAACGAGCGCGCGCGCGAGGACATGCGCCCGAGCGTCGTGCTCCGCTACTACCTCAACGGCGAGATGCGGCAGCAGCTCCGCGAGGCGGACCCGCGGGACACGGAGAACGCGGAGGAGGACGAGTTCCTGACGCGCTTCTCGCAGCGCCTCCTCGCGCGGGCCACCCGCAGCGGGCGCCGCGAGCTCCCGGCCGAGCTCGCCCCGGTCATCGAGGAGACGCGCGACCAGGAGATGGGCAAGGCCGTCGCCGAGCTTCGCCGCATCGGCGTCGACTGGACCGAGGGCGAGGACCGCGGCACCTCGACGGTCGCCGTCGAGGTGTCGACGGACCGGCCGGAGAACCGCGGCAAGGCCGGCGAGCCCTTCTCCCTCGCGGTGCGCGTGACGAACACCGGCGAGGCGCCGCTCTTCCAGCTCCGGGCGACGACGAAGAGCGACAACCGGCTCTTCGACGATCGCGAGCTCGTCTTCGGTCGCCTGAACCCCGGCGAGACGCGCGAGTGGACGACGACCCTCGGCGTCTGCACGACGGAGAACGAGCGCCGCACCTGCCGGCTCCCCTGGGACATGGCGGACCGCTCGGACGGCGTGCGCGTGGAGTTCGCGGAGGCGCACGGGCACGCTCCGGATCCGGCGGAGATCCGCACGGTGGTCGAAGCCGTGGCCCGGCCGCGCTTCGCCTACTCGCTCCAGGTCGCCGACGACATCCAGGGCAACGGCGACGGGCGGCTCCAGCGCGGCGAGCGCGCCAGCCTCACGCTCCGCGTGAAGAACGTCGGCGACGGAGCGAGCCACGAGACCCACGCCAACCTCCGGAACCTCGGGGGTCCGGGCGTGCTGCTTCAGGCCGGTCGCTTCCGCATCGACGACATCGCGCCGGGCGAGGAGCGCGAGGTGCGCTTCACATTCGAGGTCCTCGAGGACTACGGGCGGGAGACCGCGCAGCTCGAGGTCGGCGTCGCGGACGCGGACCTCCGGGTGGGCGTCAGCGAGACCCTCGACGTTCCCGTCGAAGCGCCCGCCGCGGCGCCCGCGCCGGCGAGCGGTCAGCGGACCCTGGCGGACGGAACCGAGCTTCGCGGCCGGCCCGAAGCGCAGGCGCCCGTGCTCGGCCGCGTCGAAGGTGGCGCGCTCGGCGTGCGCGTCGAGGCCAGCCTCGGCGACTGGATCCGCGTGCGCGCCGGCGACGAGGGGCCTCCCCTCTGGGCGCCGACGGGGGGCGCCGGTGAAGGCTCCGGCGGCCGCATCGCCTTCGTGCACCCGCATCAGCCCCCCGAGCTCGAGGTGGACACGGGCGGCACGCTGGTGACCCGGGACGACTCGCTGCGTCTTCGCGGTCGGGCCACGGACGACGACGCCGTGCGGGACCTCTACATCTTCGCCGGCGCGCGCAAGGTCTTCTATCAGGCCAACGGCAACGGCCACGGCGTGGAGTTCGAGACGACGATCCCGCTTCACGCGGGGCTGAACTACATCACCGTGTTCGCCCGCGAGAGCGACGAGGTCATCAGCCGCCGCCTGCTCGTGGTCCGCCGAGACGGGCCGAACGGCGAGCTCCTCGAGACGCCGCGCTTCGACGACGACGTCTTCGGCAGCGTCCACGAGGAGTAGCGCTCAGCGGAGCCGGGCGAGGGCCCGGCGGCCTTCGTTGTCGAGGCCGGCCATGAGCGGCCGCATGGCGAGCTCCCCGTCGCGGCTCACCAGGCGGCCGGCCACCCAGCGCACGCCCTCGAGCTCGGCGAGGCGCCCGTCGACGCCGTCTCTGCCGGCGATGGGCAGCGCACCGTCGGCCGCGAGGAGCAGGCCGCGGGGCGCCCGGGTCGTTGGACGACGCACGCCCTCGACGGCGAGGATCGCGAAGGGCTCCGCCCGCGCGGGCGCGTCGCGCCAGGCGGCCCGGGCCATCTCGAGGAGCGGTGCCGCGCGTGGGGCCGCGTGCTCCGCGAGCCGCGCGTGCACCGTGGGAGGCACCTCCGCACGGACCGTGTACTGGAGCAGCCGGAGCCCATGCGCGGGCCCCGGCGAGAGGTGCTCCTCGAAGACCTCGCCGCTCCGCACGCAGACGAGGTAGCGGCGCTCGAGGCTTCCCCGGGAGAGGCCCGCGACGTGCTCGCGGCCGAGCTCCAAGAGCTGGCGGTCCGTGAGCGTCTCCGTCGACGTCGCCGTCACCCAGGTCGGCCCGCCGTCCCGGAGCTGCGTCGCCAGGCGGCCGAGGCCCTCCAGCACGCGCGCCCACGCGCCGAGGTCTTCGCGCACGGCCGCGGAGCGCAGACGCCCCAGCGCCCGCGCGAGCCGCCAGGGCGTGGGGGACGGTGCCGCGGCGAGGAGCCGCTCGGAGGCCTCGGAGAGCCCCACGGCGTCCGGCGCGCGAAGCGCCCCCAGGCGTACGGCCGTGGTCAGCAGCTCGTCGAGGGCGTCGGCGAGCTCCAGGCGGCCCCCGGCAGCGGCGGGCGGCGGCATGGACACGCGGCGCGGCACGAGGGCCCCGGTCTCCGGCGATGCGTCAGCGAGCCACGCGAGGGCGGCGCGCACGTGCGGGCCCTCGCTCTGGCCATCCGACGCGATCGCCCGGAGCTCGCCCTCCGCGTCCAGACCGAGCACGACGAGCTCGCTTCGCCCCTCGACCTCCACCTCGACGCTGACGCGGAGCACGGCGCCGTCGCCGGGATGCGAGGCCTCGCCCGCGAGCGTTTGGAGCCGCACCGCCGCCGCGCTCCGCCACGCCGCCCCGCTCATGC
>JBCDGX010000294.1:0-7101 GCA_038750805.1 Myxococcota bacterium | reverse complement strand
GCGGCGCACCAGGAGGAAGAGCGCCACCGCGAGCCAGCCGGCCATGCCCGTCGTCGTGCCGCTCGCGCAGCCGCGGGCGGGCGCGCTCTCCGCGACCTCGCAGGCGGCCGCGCTCGGCGTCCCCGGCAGGAAGCGGAGACCCCACACCTCGACGCGCCGCTCCCCCGGGCCTCCGGCGGTCACGCTGAGGAGCGAGACCGCATCGAGCGGCGCGCCCTCGCAGGCCGCGCCTTCGAGGCTGGTGGTGAAGGCCCCGAGGTCGAGGCGCACCGCGCCCGCCTCGGCCTCGGTCTCCGCGCAGGCCCGGCGACCGTCGCGGCTCTCGAGGCAGACCTCCACGGAGGTCGTGCCTTCGAGCGCGAGCTGGAACGCGAGGGCGCCGAAGCCCGCGAGGTCGAGGTTCGACGCGCCGCCGCCAAAGTGCCGGGCCACGCCCGCGGCCTCGTCGACGCTCGCGTGCGTCCGCGCGCAGCCGGCGAAAGCGAGGGCGCCGAAAGGCGCCGGAGGGGCATCGCCGCAGCCGCTCCCGTCGGTCCCGTCCGAGAAGGCGTGGACCGCCGTCTGCCCGCCCCAGAGCCCGTCGTCGTAGAGCGTCCAGGCGCCGTCGCTGACCCAGGTCCGGTCCAGCACCTCGCCGGTGGCGTCGACGAGCTCCACCGTGGCGTCGAGAACGCCGGGGGCCGCGAGCGCCTCGCGCCCTTCGAGGGGAAGGGTGTCCGTCGTGAGCTCCCCCCGCTCGTCCCGGCGCGTGACGCGGAGGGCGTCGCCGGGAGCGTGCTCGCCGAGCGTGTGCAGCGTGATCTCGCCGCCGCGCTTGGCGATGGCGGAGAGATGCGCCCGCGGCGGCGCGGCGCCGAGGCGAGCGCCGAGCGCGACGCGGGCCAGGAGCTCCTCGAGGAGCGTCACCTCGTGCCCGGGGACGGGCGACCAGACCTGCACCGTCAGGACGCGCTGGGTGGGCGTGGCCTCGGGAAGCTGCGACGCGAGCCACGCGCCGTGGAGGTCGAAGGCGCCGTCGTCCCGCGCGTAGAGGCGCACCTCCATCGCGTGGTCGCGCGCCCCGTTCCGGTGGAGTAAGCCGAAGCGCGGGAGCTGAACCTCGGCGACCCAGGTCGTGTCCGCCACGTCGAGCTCGGCACCGCCGGCGCGGTCGCAGAGCGCTTTGGCGTGGTCGTAGGGCGCGCCGACGCTCTCGAGGACGAGCACGCTCGCGACCCGCATGCCCTCGGCGTCGATGTAGTCCGCCGCGACGACGTCGCGGGCGTTGGTCAGCGCCGGCAGGTCGCCTGGCGTCGCGTCGACCGGCGCGCTCGTCCCGGGGCCCTCGGGCGGGAGCAGGTCCGCCAGCGGCGAGCGCTCCCCATCGAGCCTGCTCCGCGTGCTGGCGATGGAGGCCCACGCGGCGGGGCTCAGCCGGGCTTCGGCGGTGCGGGCGACGGCGCGCCGGGCGAGCCGCGCCCCGAGGCTCTCGTTCGGCCGCGTGTCGAGGCCGGACTCGAGGCCGCCGTCGATGCCCGAGCTCGAGCCCGAGCCGACGAAGACGCTGAGGGGCCCGATGACCCGCTCGCAGCCGCCCTCGGTGACGTGGAGGCGGTAGAAGTAGGTCCGTCCCCCGACGACGCCAGGGTCCGAGTGGCCGAAGGTCGTCGGGGTCGCGCTGGCGGGCCGGCTCCAGGTGGCGATGGAGGTCTCGCCCCCATCCGGCGAGCCCGCCCGGGTCAGCTCGAGGCTCGCCGTCGCGCCGCCGCCGCTGGCCTCGAAGGAGAGGGCGACGGGGCCGCCGCCGCTGGCGTCGTCCTGGGCGAGGAAGCCCTCGATCTCGAGGTCCACCGCCGGCCGAAGGGCGAGGTTGGCGGTCTCCACGTCGGCGTAGGTGCGCCCGAGCTGCGTGCCCGTGCAGCTCACGGTGACGCTCGCGAGCGCCGGCGGGAGGCAGCTCGCGCCGCAGCTCAGGTCGAGGGTGCCGTCCAGGCCGAGCCCCGCGCCGCCCGCGAGGCTCGGCGTCGTCCAGGTCCACGTCGTCCGCCCGCCGCTCGTGACCGAGGTGCCCGTGCCGAGCGCGGCCGGGACGGTTCCGGGCGTGAAGCCCAGCTCGCTCGGCAGCTCGAGCTCGACCACCACGTCGTCGAGGGCGCCGCCGAGGGCGTGCGCGCAGTCGACGTTCAGGGTCGTCCCGGCGCCGCAGGTGAGCTCCGCGTCGCCGAGGGCCACTGTGACCGTCGGATCCGGCTCCATCACGGAGCTGAGGTAGGTCATCCAGTTGTCGTTGAAGTTGCCCGAGACGACGCTCACCGGGGCGCTCGAGCGCACCTCCAGGTAGGGGCGACGACCGCCCGTGGTGAGCTGCGTGTAGGTCGCCTGATCCACCCGCACGTCGTGATAGCCGCCGGCCGGTAGGGTCACGATTTCATTGACGATCGTCCCGTCCGTGTCGAGGTCCCGGACCGTGACCTGGGCGCCGTCGCGGGACGTCACGTAGAGGTGCGAAAAGGCGCCGTTGATGCCCGTCACCGGGAACTGGAAGCCGGGCGGTCCGAGGTAGGGGGTGAACCACTGACCGACCCGGAGGCCGTTCGCGGAGCTCACGGAGCTCGCGAAGTCGCTCGTCCCGGGGCTGCCGGTCTCCATCCAGTTGCCCTCGAAGACCGTGCAGCGCTGATAGGCCGGGCTCACGCTCAGGCGGTACATGCGCGCGTCGCGAAAGACCGGGTCGCTGGCGCCGACCCAATCGGCGTGCTCGCCGGCGTCGAGGGTCGCCGTGCCGATGGGCGAGAAGCTCGTGTCGTAGCGGCCGGCGCCTTCGAGCGTGACCGTGGTCGCGTCGTCGTAGCAGACGACGCGAAGCTCCTTCTCGCGCTCGAGCGCCGGGTTGTGCGGGATGGCGAAGTAGTAGAGCGAGCCCGTGGCCGAGCCGTTCGAGCTGGGCACGAAGCCCCCGCCGTCGCGGGCCTGGTTGCCGCCGCGGACCTGGTCGAGGTGACCGTATTGGACGCTCACCGGGCCCGTCGCCTGCACCCAGTAGGTCCGGCCCTGGTCGAGCACGTCGAGGCCGAGGTTCCGGCGGACGCGGAGGTCCTCGCCGAGGTGGAGGATGGAATCGAGGATCACGTCCTCGGACGCGAGGTCGACGGTGATATGGCCCGTCGACGTGCGCGGCGTGGTGGTCACGTCCGTGACCGTCACGCGCACGTCGTCCGCGTAGGCGAAGACGTCCACGTCCAGGTCGGCGCCGCTGCTCCGCGGCGCGTAGAGAAAGAAGCTCTGGCCCACGTAGGCGCCGCTCTCGCTCGGCGCCCAGTCGTGCTGCCAATTCGACGCCGTCGCCATCTGCACGATGACGGCGCCGTCGGCCTCCACGGTGAAGAAGTCGCCATCCCAGGCGCCGCCGGCGTCGTCGTTCACGGCGCCGTCCCGGATGCGCACGAGGTAGCTCTCGCCGCGCGTGAGGGGCTGGGCGAGCACGGTGTCGTCGTCGTCGCCGTCGGCCGCGTCGTCGATGATTTCGACGAGCGTCGTGCCGGGCTGAACCGCGGTGACGACGAGCATCACGTCGCGTCCGACGTTGTCCGCGTTCGGCGGGACGAAGATCTGATAGCGGCTGGCCGCGTCGGCGTAGGCGGGGCCGACGCCAGCGAGCCCGAGCGCGCCGAGGACGACGGCGAGGCGGAGGAGTGAGCGGAACATGGGTCGCGCCAGAGCAAGGCCGATGCCGACGCCTTCCTCGATCTTCGGCGTTTCACCTCGGGACGGGCGTTCCGTGCCGGGGCGCCGGGCGGAACGCTCGCCGCCCCGATCGTCCCGCCCTGGAACGCTCCCGGTCGGGGTTCAGCCGGTCCGGTCCGCGTCGTTTCCAAGGAGTACGCCCCGGGACCTTCGACGCACGACGCGCCGCGGCCCGGAGCGTGGACCGCTCCCGCCAAGGTTGGCGCCGCGAAGGGGTCCAAGCAGGGGAGGAGAACGCATGCGACCCATCGAATGGTTGCTCGCGCTCCGCGCGGAGCGTGATGGACTCCGGCGTCTCGTGGACGCCGAGGGGCTCGTGGTGGCCGCCTGGCGCATCGCCCAGGCGCGCTGCCGGGTGGGGGCCCACGCGACGGAGGTGCCCACGCGCTTCGACGTGCGGTCGGCCGCGCGGGAGCTCGTGGAGCGGCTCGGCGGGAGCGTGCCGAGCAGCGCCGTGCTTCGGGCGGACTGCGAACGCCTCGGGTTGCCGGTGCTATGAGCGCCGGGGTGAGGACATGAACGCTTCGGCGTTGTCTCTCGTCGGGGCCCTTGCGAGCATCGCCTCGCGCATGACCCTGACGGACCGAAGCGCGGAGGCGGACGTCGAGCGGGCGCTCTTCGCGCTGCTCACGGAAGCGCGGGCTCACGCCGAGAACGCGGCGGGCCGGGTCGCGTGGCTCCGCGCGCACCTTCGCCGGGAGTCGCCCGAGCGCATCGAGGCGTACGCCGACGCCTTCGAGAGCCTGCTCGAGCGCGCCGACCGATGGCCGCTCTTCGCGGTGTCCTTGATGGTCTTCGATTCGCGCGATCCCGAGGTCTTTCGGGCGTTTCGCGCCTGGGTGGTGTCGCTCGGGCCCGAGGTCTACGCCGCCGCGCTCGAGGATCCGGACGCGCTCGCCGAAGCCCTCGCGCGCGAGGCGCCGCAAGATCCCGCGCTTCTCCCCGTCTTCCGCGAGAGCTTCCTCGAGGTGACGGGGCGGGCGCTCCCCGAGCCGACCCTCGATCTCTTCGGCGGCCCCCAGGGCGAGCCCCTCCTCGACAGCGAGCTCCCGGTCCGCTTCCCCCGCGTCGCCGCAGCGCTACGCGGCCACTGAGCAAGCAGCGGCGCCCTGCTTCCCGCCCGGCGCCCCGGTCCGAATCGGCGCCCCTTCACTCGAGAAAACGCGGCCCCGGATCTCGGGCCCACCCCTGCTGCCGCCACTCGAAGTGGAGGTGCGGCGCCCACGCGAAGCCCGTCGTCCCCACGTCGGCCACGTGCTGACCGCGCGCGACGAAGGCGCCGGGCGCCACGCGCAGCGCCTGGCAATGCGCGTAGAAGGTCGTGAACCCGTCGGCGTGGAGCACGAGCAGCGCGTTGCCGAAGCCCGTGATGCCGTCGTCGGCGTAGGCCACGAGCCCGCCCCGCGCCGCGACGATGGGGCTGCCCTCGGGCGCGCCGATGTCGACCCCGTTGTGCCGGCGGTGCCTTACGGAGCCCCGCCGCACGCGGCCGAAGCCGCGACCCAAACGTCCGTTCGGTACCGGGAACGTGAGCCGCCGCTCCGCGTCCGTGTGCGCTACGGCCTCGAGCCACTCGTCGAAGGCCGGGTGGTGCATCAGCCAGCGCGCGGTCAGCCGATGACCGAGCGAGAGTCGCTCGGCCCGCGCGCGCTCCTCGGCCGTCGGCGTCGCGACGCGCCGTTCGCCCTGGCAAAACCGCCGGTAGCCCCCCTGCGTGCGGCAGCGCCGGGGCATGCGGCGCCGCCAGCGCGCGGGCTCGAGGGGCCACGAATCCGGGTCGTTGAGCACCCAGGCGCGCGGCACGCGCTCCTCGATGGCGAGGCGCTTCGGCTCCGTGTCCGCTGCGGGCTGGGCCTGCACGCCCGCCGTCGGCTGCGCCCGCACGCCCGCCGCGAGCACCAGGAGGATCGAGGCCGAGACGCTGAGCCGCACTGCGCGCGAGCGTGACTCAGATGATCAGCGATTGGCAGCCGAGCTCGACGATGACCTCGCCGCTCTCCTCCTCGGCCAGCACGTCGTTGACCGCCCCGCAGGTCACCGGGCAGAGGCGCACCTCCGTCGGCGAGGCCTCGTCGTCGTAGTACCAGCCGCCGGTGATGCCGCAGTCGTCCGCGGTGGCGCGCTCCGCGGCCTTCGGGATCAGCGTGTCCTCGCCGCCGGCGCGTAAGTAGACGTTGACCCGGGAGGGATCGAGCACGCGTCCTTCCGGCGGCGGCGGGATAAGGACCTCGCAGGCCACGTCCGCCGTGTCGCGGACCGAGTTGGCGACGTCGTCGAAGAAGGCGGTCCAGGCCTCCGAGCTGGCCTGGGCGCAGATGGGCGCGCGCACGCCGCCGGTGCGGTCGATGAGCGCCGAGTAGGTGGCGCCGGCGTTCACGGCGAGGGGACCGCAGGTCCGGCTCGGCTCCGCCGGGTCTGCCCCGTAGATGCCGTTGAAGACGTACTCCGCGAAGAGATCCCCGTAGGCCTCCGTGAGGATGCCGGGCCCGAGCGCGTTCGCGCGCTGAAAGGGATGGGGGCCACCGGGGTAGCTCTCGAAGCTGAGCGTCTCGAGGGGCGTCCGCCCCTCGAGCTCGGGCGAGGTCCCGGCGCCGACGCGCTGGTTGTCGTCCGTGACGACGACGAAGCTCTTCGTCGAGCCCGGGCGCAGGAGAGACCGCCACGCGCGGCCGCCGCGTGAGTCCCCGGCACGGAAGCCCTCCGTCTGCCCCAGCGTGCCGAGCACCTGTTCGAGGATCTGCGTGCTCCGGAGGTCCAGGTCGATGTGGAAGAAGCGCTCGCCATCGCCGCAGAGGGCGTCGCCCGCGAGGGGCTCGGGGATGCAGATGTCCAGCTCGCCGGTCCCCCGGGCGCTCAGCATGAGGATGCGGTAATCGAGGCCGCTTCGCGTGATGCGCTCGGCGAAACCGTTCAGCCCTTCGCGCACGTTGCGGATGGCCTCGGCCATGGACCCCGAGTTGTCGACGAGGAAGATGATGTCGACGGGGGCGCGCTCGATCTCCGCGGCGCTGCTCCCCTCCACGCAATCGACGGCGAGGTCCGGCATGCCCAGGTCCTCCTCGGCTCCGAGGTCCGCCGGCGGGAGGCCGCCGTCGAGGCCCTGGTCGACGGGCCGGCCGAGGTCGGCCTCCGGCGTACCGCGGGCGGCCTCGCCGCAGCCGAGGAGGACGGCGGCCGCGAGCGCCGCGCGGGAGAGAACGCTAGCAGGTTGGTGAGAAAGGCGACCCATCCGGGTCGGGGACGATTTCGCGTCGTGGGGTGCGTCCGCGAGCCGACGAAATGTGGTGCACTTCCGAGGCGAGGGGATGGCGCCGACCGGCGTGAGGGCGCCGCGAAGCGGTGCCGTCGCCTTTCTCACGAACCTGCTAGCCATGACTC
>JBCDGX010000293.1:0-7101 GCA_038750805.1 Myxococcota bacterium | reverse complement strand
GTGTCCGGCCATGGCTCGGCCGGCCACGGGCCGCCGTTGAGGCGCGGCTCGAGCACCACGGAGACCCGGGGTTCGCCCGGGGGCTCGCCAGGGGGCTCGTCGATGCCCCAGCGCCGCGTTCGTGGGAAGTCGAGGTGGATCTTGCCGTCGTGCCGCTCGGGCACGCACACCCGGTGCTCGGGGGCGCGGCAGCGCCAACCCTCGGGGCATGCGTCGGGAACCCCGCCGGCCGCGCAGCTGGGCTTTCGCTCGGTGAAGGCGCCGGTCCACGCGAAGCTCACGGCGTCGCTCTCGGGCCGGACGCCATCCAGGGGGATCAGCGCGCGTACGCGCGGTGCGTCCGAGCTCCGCGCGCAGCCCGCCACTCCGGTCGCGCCCACGAGGAGCACGAGCACGCTGGCGAGCGGCGAGGGAGGTCGGATGGGGAGCATGGGGAGGGCCCACCCCGCAGGTGCGAAGGAACGGTCCAGCCATGCAGTGTCCGCCGGCGCTGCTCAGCGCTCAGCGGCGTGAGCGCGAGCGGCACGCCGAGCGATCCGTCCCCCGGGATCGGCCAGCCGCCGACCTCGTCGGCCGCCGCGCGAGCTCGGGCGCTGAGGTTCAGCGGTTCCGCGCGACGATCACGAGCTCAACGCGCCGGTTGCGCGCGTGGCAGGCCTCGCTCTCGTCCGTGCAGAGCGGCGCGGTCTCGCCGAGGCCGCGGCTCGCGAGCTGCTGCTCGACGCCGCGCTCACGAAGCGCCGCGACCACCGAGGCCGCCCGGCGCTCGGAGAGCTCCATGTTGTGGTCGTCGTCGCCCGTCGAGTCCGTGTGCCCGTCCACGCGGACCGTCGCGATCTCCTCGTGCTCGCGGAGCACGGCCGCGATGGCGTCGAGGAGCTCCGCGGAGTCGTCGAGGATCTCCGCGCTGTCGAAGGCGAAGTTGATGTGCTGGTCGAAGGCCACCCGGTCGCCTTCGATGCGGACGTTGAAGCGGTTGGCGAGCGCGCCGCCGCAGGCCGAGCCGAAGAGCGCGAAGCTGAGAGCGAGAACGAGTGCACGCATGGGAATCTCCTTCACCGGAGCCGTCCCTCCGGCTCCACGCGCGCCGTGTACCGCGTCATCGTGCGCTTGGCCACGGCATCCCGCGGGAGTTGGCACGTCGAGTGCTGACCCTCACCGCATGCGGCTTCTTGCGTGCCACCTCGTGCCACTCGCTCTCCTGCTCGGCTGCCACAGCACGGCGGTGATCGGGAACCCGCCCGGCGACCTCGGCGCTCCCGTGGACGGCGGGCGTCCAAGCCTCGACCTTGGCGGGCCCGGCGACCTCGGCACGCCGGATTTCGGCGCCGCCTGCCCGTTCCGGCAGCCGGACTTCGCCTGCCACAACGAGGAGGGTGGGGCGATGCAGCCCATCGCCGGGCAGCCCTTCGAGCTCCCGGTCTTCGTGGGCCGGACCGGGGAGTGCTTCTGCGGCGAGACCGTCGCCTGCGAGGTGCGGGTGCGCCCGGACGGCGCCGTCGAGCTCACCACGGGCTTCTGCCAGGAGGGGCCGCTCTGCGACGCCTGCTTCCCGACCATCGAAGGGCGCTGCGCGGTGCCCGCGCTGGATGCGGGCGAGCACGACGTCTTCATCGACGGGCAGCTGGCGATGGCGCTTCAGGTGCTGCCTGCGGGGGTGCGCCCGCCCTTCTCCCCACGCTGCATCGCGCCGCAGCGCATCCCCGACCGGACGGCCTGCAACGACTTCGAGCTCTCCGCGCCAGGCCCTCCGGGCTTCGACTCGCTCTGCCATCCCGTCGAGTCCTTCGTCGGGGCGCGCGTCGACCTCACGGTGGCCACGAGCTGCGACTCGTGCATCGACGCGCCCGGGCCCTGCGAGGTCATCGTGACCGGCGACACGCTGACGGTGGTGCCGCGGCGCCGCGAGGGCACCTGCGAGGTGGATTGCCCGGCGATCTGCTTCTCGAACGAGAGCCGCTGCGTCACGCCGCCGCTCCCGGAGGGCGACTACCGCGTCATCGTCGAGGGCAGCGGGGTCACCTCCGCACTCCGCGTCACCTCCGTACCGAGCTTCCCCGTCGAGACGGTCTGCATCCTTCCCTGAACGCTTCAGTCCGGCACGGGCGTCCGGGGGATCGCCGGGACGAAGCTCCGGCGCAGCTCCGGGAGCCGGTGCATGCTTCGCTTCCGCGGGAGCAGCACGGTCACGCTGGGCAGGGGCACCCGCGCGTCGTCGATGACGACCGTCGGGAGCAGGATCGTGCCGTCCGGAAGGCGCCGGGGCGCCGGGTCCTGGGCGGCGGCCATCGGGGCAGCCGTCGCCATGCCCAGCACCAGGCCGAGCGCCGTCATCGCGTGTCGCATGGGTCGTTCCTCCAGGCTCGGCGCGGCCGAGCGGGCCTCGGACCCCGTGGTGGCACGATGCCTTGGGTGCCTTCTTCGGTCCGCGCTCAACCCACCTCGACGCCGGCGTAGCGCTTCTCGAGCATGGCCCGGACCTCCGCCGGTGCCTTGGCGGGGCTGCCCGCGTCGAAGGGCGGCTGCGGGTCGTACTCGATGCCGAGCTGGATGGCCTGCGCGACCTTCGGGGCCGTGAGCCGGGCGGCGAGCGTGAGCGCCATGTCGATGCCCGAGGCGACGCCGGCCGCGGTGATCAGGTCCCCCTCGTCGACGACGCGCTCGCGCGTCGGGGTGGCGCCCCAGTTCCGGAGGTCGTCCACCCAGCGCCAATGGGAGGTCGCCCGTCGCCCCTCGAGGAGGCCCGCCGCGCCGAGCACGAAGCTCCCGGTGCAGACCGAGGCCATCACCCGCGCGTTCGCGGCGATGCCCTTCACCCAGGCGCGTAGCTCCGCGTGCGCCTCCTTCGTGGCGAGGGCGCGCGTCCCGTAGCCGCCGGGCACGACGAGCACGTCGAGGTGCGCCGTGTCCTCGACGGCCGCGGTGCCGCCCAGGCTGAGTAGCCCGTCGTCGGTCTTGACCGGCGCACCCCCCACGGAGACGAAACGCGCCTTCGCCCCCGGGAGCCGGGCGAGGACCTCGTAGGGCCCGATGACGTCGAGCGCCGTGATGCCGTCGAAGAGGAGGAAGCCGATGTCCATGCTCGGAAGCCTAGCGGTGATGCGCCGCGTGATCTTCGGGGCAACCTCGCGGACGCCCGCGCTTTCACCCCGATGCCCCTGACCCCACGTGTTGCGCCCATGGACGCCCTCGCCACCGCCGCCGCCGCCCTCGTCCGGGGCGAGACGGTGTATCTGGGCGACGCCGGCGTCGTGGTGCTCGAGGGTCATCTCGAGTCCGAGGAACGGGCCGTCCGCGCGAAGCAAGCGCACGCCGAGGGCCTTCGCCGGGTTCCCCGTCCGGACGGTCTCGCGGAGTGGCGCATCCGCGCGGACTTCGTCGCGACGCGCGTCGCGGACGGGGCGGTGAGGTCCCGGCTCGGGCGCACGCTCAAGCCTCCCCGCGGCCGGCAACGCTTCGCCACCGCGCTCGCGCGGCATCCGGAGGTGAAGCGCGACTTCCGGGCGTTCCGGGAGGCGGCGCTTCGCGAGTGGCTCGAGGCGTGGCTGCGGGAGCCGTAGCGCTCAGCCCGCGAGCCGGCCGACGAGCGCGACGTACTCCGCCCGCGCCGCCTCCGCCGAGAGGCCCCGCCGGCGCTCCCAGGCCTCGAACTTCGCGCGGCCCTTGATGTCGAGGCGCCCGGGCTTCTTGCCGCTCACGTCGCCCGCCGTGGCCTGCTTGTAGAGGCCGTAGAGGTTCAGGAGGTCCTCGTTGCTGGGGCGCCGCGTGAGGCCCTCGACCTGCTGCTTCGCCGCTTCGAACTCTTCGACCGTCGCCATGGCCCCGAGCCTACCGCGTGTCGCTAAGCGAGCTCGGTGCGGATCTTGATTTCGTTGAGCAGCGTCCGGTGCACGGGGCAGCGATGGCTCATCTCGAGGAGCCGCTCCCGCTGCGCGTCGTCGAGGTCGCCCTCGAGCTCGAGCTTCAGCGAGAACTGGTCGATGTGGCCTTCGCTCTTCGCGCAGTCGTCGCAATCCTTCGCGTGCACGCGCTCGTGCTGGAGGCTCACCTTCACGTTCTCGAGGGGCCACTTCTTCCGGTCGGCGTACATGCGAAGGGTCATCGCCGTGCACGCGCCGAGGCTCGAGCTGAGCAGATCGTAGGGCGTCATGCCCGTGTCCCCGCCGCCGTAGCTGCGGGGCTCGTCCGCGACGACCTCGTGGGGGCCCGTGGAGAGGTGCGTCTGGAAGCCGTGGCTCCCGTTCGCGACGACGGTGCCGCGGGGCACCTCGGGCGCGTCCGCCGGCGGGAGGTAGCGCGTGCCCCAGGCGGCGATGACGGCGGCCACGTAGTCGGCGTCGCTCTCGCGGCTCAGGAGATGGTCCGCGCCGTCGAGGCTCACGAAGCTCTTCGGGTGCCGCGCCGCCTCGTAGATGCGCCGCGCGTTGTCGACGCCCACGGTGTTGTCCGTCGGCGAGTGGAAGATGAGCAGCGCGCGCTTGAGCTGCGCGATCTTCTCGGGGTTGCCGTGCTGCTCGAGGTCGTCGAGGAAGTCCTTCTTGATGCGGAAGGGCCGCCCCGCGAGCTGCACGACGGCCTCGCCGCGCGCCTCGATCTCGTCCGTGGCCTCGGCGAAGTTGTGCTTCACGTGCGCCGGGTCCGCCGGGGCGCCGATGGTCACGACGACCTTCGCCTCGGGGATGCGGTCCGCCGCCGCGAGCACCGCCGCGCCGCCGAGGCTGTGCCCGATGAGCAGCGTGGGCGGCGCGCCGAGCGTCGCCCGCATGAACTCCGCCGCGGCGAGGAGATCGCCGGTGTTCGAGGAGAAGGTCGTGTCCGCGAAGTCCCCGTCGCTCTCGCCGAGCCCCGTGAAGTCGAAGCGGAGCGTCCCGATGCCGTGCGCCGCGAGCGCCCCGGCGATGTTCCGCGCGGCCTTCACGTCCTTGCTGCATGTGAAGCAATGCGCGAAGAGCGCCGTCCCGCGGACCGGGCCGGCGGGCTCGTGAAAGCGCGCCGCGAGCTCGTGGCCGTGGGCGCCGGGGAAGGTCACGCGTCGGTAGGTGGCGGGCATCTACGTGGCACGACGTGCTCGGAGGGGGCCCGTTACGTCGCCGGCGTGCGGCACCCCCGCGCGTGGCGGAGGTCGCCTGCGCGACCGTTCGGGGAGGCCGCCGGTTTGCTTCCCTTCGGCGGCTCGCGGACCTTGGTTCCGCGCTGCGTGCGCGGGCGAGACCGTCGTCTCACCCACGTGCGTCGAGTTCCTCAACCCTTCGCCCGAGCGGGCTCTCGCGTGTCCGGATGGCTACGCGCCGCTCTGCCTCGACGACGCGTGCGCCTGCCCCGTTGGTGGACGCGTGCGCCTGCCCGGTCGGTGATTGGACCGTGCGCCCGTGCTTTCACCACGAGCCTGTGGCGTTGGGGGACCGGGTGCGCTTCCACAACGCGGGCACCGCGCCCACCCCCGCGTGCTGGCCGATGGACGAGGCGCCGCCGAAGTGGCCAGGATCAGACTCTACATCGCGAAGGGGCACAGTTCCGACAGGTAGGCTGGGAGTCAGCTCCGGGAGGAAATTCGAGAACCGGAATTGGGGACTGCAACATCCCGTGACCTTCCTGGATGTCAGTGTGCTTAGTCGCCTTACGGAGAGTTCGGATCGCTCCGGCTCCTGGACTGAAGAAAGCTGGACCGCGGCTACTTGTCAGGGACCGCCGGAACGGCAGCATGTACTATACGAACACGCACTACGGTGACAATCCGGCGGGTCTTCCGTTCAGGAGGATTCGATGATTCCCCTACAGCACGGCATCCATATCGTGACGCGCACGGCATCCGAGGTCGCTTCCCGAAAGCGCGTCGCTGAGGCTGAGGGATGGCGCGTCTACACGCTTGTGCCGACGATTCGTACTGCCGATGATGTCTTCGCCGCGGTGGGTCGCTCTCTTCCGCTTAACCCACCACCACCCGAGCAGCCTTCCCCGGCTCGTAGTTGGGATGCGATGTCAGATTCGCTGTTCGGAGGCTTCGATGGGCTCGTGACTGATCGGGTGCTTTTGCACTTTCCCGGGTTGGGCGAGCACACGGAGGCCTATGCGTACCGGATGACACGCGAAGTGCTTGCTGACGTCAGCGAGACCCTGTCGAGTGACGACTTTACGCAGGGCAACCCAACGGAGCTATGCGTGTGGTTGGGTCCGCCGCCGGAGTGATTCGGCGTCCGACTCCGGCTGCAGTCTGTCGTCAGAGCCCCCGCAAGTGTTCGGCTGCGCCGGTTCCGACTCGTGAGGGTCGAGACCGTCGCGCCGCCCGAGGAGGGCGCAGAGCGTGGGCTTCAAGGTGGCGAGCCACGGACGAGACCACCGGTGGCCGCGCCGCCCGAAACCGGCGATCGCTCAGCTCCACGGGAGTCTCAACTCATGGAGGAAGTCGACGCCATGGGCGCGGAAGAGCTCAGCGCCCTCCTCGACTCGCGCCACGCACACGCGCGCGCCCACGCCGCGTGGCTCTTGAGCCGCACGGCGGGTCTGGAGGCCCTGGAAGCCCTGCTCTCGCAGGGCGCCGAGACCCCGGCGACCGCCGTGGAAGCCGCGCTCATCGAGAGGGTCCGCCGCGAGCTGGAGCGGGATGCCCCGCCGAGCCGCGATGCCGTCACGCGCCTCGGCGCGGCCTTCGAGGTCGCATCCTGGCTGGGGCCTCGCGCGCGCTTCGCCATCGAGCTCCTCCTGACCCGTGCGCGGCGGCCGACGGACTTCGGTGACCCCTACGGCCACCTCGCCGACGCACTCGAGACCATGGCGCTGCTCCTCGCCGCCCACGACCACGACTTCACGCTGGCGCGCCGTCTGCAGCAGGACGCCGCGAGCTCGCGAGCGCGCGATCTTCACGGCGCACAGCGCTACCTCGCGCTCCGGGGGCAGGCGTCGTTCGTCGAGCTACCGCACGCTGCGCAGGGACACTTCTACGAAGCCGACCGAAGGGCTCAGGCGTGGGCCACCCGTCTTCTCCGGCGGGGTCGCTGGCATCGGAGCTGACTTCTCTCGGCGCGAGAGGCGATCCAGCATGAACCCACCGACCTCACGTAGCACTCGTTGTACGAGAGCGGCGCGCAGCTGGATGGGTCGCGG
>JBCDGX010000292.1:0-7134 GCA_038750805.1 Myxococcota bacterium | reverse complement strand
CTTCCCGGAGAGCCGGCGCGGCGAGGCCCGTGGCGCCTCCCGCCGGGGCCGGCGCGGCGAGGCCCGAGGCACCTCCTGCCGAAGCACGCGCGGCGACGCCCGCATCGAGGACCGCGGGCCCACCACCCCCTCCGACCACGTCGGCGTCCCATGCCTGGAGGCCGGCCCGTCCACGGGACGCGCCCGAACCGGTCCCAGGGGAGACGCGCGCGCCCGACCCGCCGCCGACGCGACGCGACACGGCGCCCGCGCCGCCTCGGCGTGCTCCGGCGCCGCGCCCGCTCCCGCCGGCTCGCGACGCGGAGGTCGACTGGACGCTCCCGGAGGGCTGAGCGCCCTTCAGGGCGTGGAGACGTCGAGGTCGATGCTGAAGGGACCCGCGTTCCTCTCGGCGAAGCCGTCGACGACGAGGAAGTACGTGCCCCGGTCGAGCACCTCGTCGAGGCGCGCGTGCCGGTTGTTCTCGAAGTCGTCGTTGCAGGCGACCTCCGTGGCCGGGTCCACGCAATCCGAGCGGAGGTGGAGCGAGCCGTCGTACTCACTCGACATGCTCACGCGGACCCGCGAGCGCCGCGTGAGTCGAATCCGGTAGAGCCGGTCCGGGCTGCGCGAGCCGCCCGCGCAGTTCGCGCTGCTCTGGAAGTCGTCGGACTCGCCGGCCGTCGAGGCGTTCACCGTGCGCCCCGGACGAAGGAGCGGCGCGCGGGTGCAGCTCCGGGCGAGCGCCACGAGGTCCGTCACCTCGACGTTGACCGTGGCCTTGCCGAAGGCGTCGGCGCGCTGCCCGTCGAGCACCAGCGCGTAGCTCCCGGCCGCAAGCGTCGTGTCGAGGATCGTCGCGCCGTTGGCGCCGGACGAGGCGGTCCCGCAGGCCACCTCCGTGGCCGCGTCCCCGCAGCGCTGCTGGAGGTACGCGACCGCGTCGAGCTCGGGGTTCTGGAGCGTGACGCGTACGCGCGAGCGCGCGCTCAGGCTGAGGTCGTAGACGACGTCCGGGCTGCCGCCGCCGCCGCAGCTCCCCTCGAGGTCGTCCGCCGCCTCGAAGGTGTCGATCTCGAAGGGCTGCCCCGGCGCCATGGTGCCCGGGGCCGCGCACTCGTCGCCGGTCGCGGAGCCGCCGCTCATCGGCGCGAGGTCGGCGGTGAGCGTGTAGTTCCCGGCCTGCCCCTGGGGCGACGAACCGAAGCCGTCCGAGATCACCGTGTACGTGCCCGGCTGCACGAGCGTGGTCACGAGGCTCCGATGCGTGTCGCCGAAGTCGTCGTTGCAGGCGATCTCCGTCGTCGGGTCCTGGCAATCGCGGCGTACGTAAACGACGCCATCGTGGTCCGATTGCTGGCGGACGCGGAGCCGCGAGGGCTGGTCCACGCGCAGCGAGTAGACGCTGTCCGGCCCCCGCGCTCCGTCCGCGCAGGTCGCCTGGAAGTAGTCGATGCCTTGCTCCGTCGTGCCGGTCTGGGGCTGTCCGGGCGTGAGCGCCGGCGCGGCCGAGCAGACGGCGCTCAGCGGCTGGAGCGCGCGCGCGCTCACCTCGAGCTCGTAGCTCCCCGAGGCGTTCCCGTAGCCGTCGGCTACGAGGTAGTAGACGCCGGGCTCCACGATCGCGTCGATGTGCGCGCGCGAGGTGTCCGGCGCGTCGTCGTTGCACTCCACCACCGTCGAGGGCTGACCGCACTCGCGGAGCAGGTAGAGGGCCCCATCGTAGCCCGTTGTGAGCGTCGCAGAGAGCACGGAGCGCTCGGAGATCTCGAGGCTGTAGACGCGCTCCGGCGCGCTCGTGTCGTTGGCCTGGATGCAGGGCGGGGCCGTCTGCATGGGACCACCCGTCGTCACGCCGCTCACCCGCTCGCCGAGCGCGAGGGGAATGGGATCGCTGCAGCTCCCCGGCCCGGCCGCGCCCGCACCGCTCGCGACGGCCACCGAGGTGCCGCCCTGGCCGCCGGTCCAGCCGCTGACGACGTAGCCGCCGCTGCCCGAGGCCGCGCGCACGACGACCTGGTAGTCCCCCGTGCTCGGCGCGCAGGCCTGGGCCGCCGCCTGCCGGTCGTGCGTCACGTCCCGGCCGATCTCGACGTCACCGGCCCCGACGATGCGCAGCTCGACGTCGCGCATCCCGCCGCTCGCCAGCGCGACGAAGGTGGTGCACGTGCCGCCGCGAAGGCGCACGTCGAAGCGCGCCTCGTCCCCCTCGCTGAGCGACCCCTCGCTGATCGCTCCCGTCTGGGCGTAGCCCATGGCCGCGAGGGTGTTGTGCACGGTCACGTAGCGCGGCTCTAGGGAGCCGCCGCCGCCGGCGCAGGAGCCGAGGAGGAGCGCGGCCAAAACCGCGGGCAGGGTCTTCGTCATGAGGGGTCCAAACGGTCGTCGATCGCTGAAGCGTACGGTACCCGTCGGGGGTGCCGTGCCCAACCCGAGGCCGGGGAGGGAAGACGCGCGAACGCCCCCGGAGCTTGGAGCGATCCGGCCCTCGCGCACACCCCGAAGGCCATGCTCCGGGCGCCTTGCCCTGCTAAACTGGGGGATGCGTTCACCGAAGTGCGCGACATGCGCCAAGGGGATACGTCGCGACGTGCCGACCTTCCCCTTCTGTTCGCCCCGCTGCCGGGCAGCGGACCTCCACAAATGGCTCGAAGGCAGCTACGCCATCCCGAGCTTCGAGGAGCCCCTGCCCGGGAGCGACGCCCGCGAGCGCGGCGAGAGCTGAGACGACGGCCGGGCCATCCCTCAGGCCGAGCGCATGCGCTCCGAGGTCTCGTGCACGTGGTCCACGAGGGCCTTCACCTGGTCGACGGTCGTCTGCGGCATGATGCCGTGGCCCAGGTTGAAGACGTGCCCAGGCTTTGGCCCGGCCTGCTCGAGGATGCGCGTCGCCCGGGCCTTCATGACGTCGATGGGCGCGAGGAGCATCGCCGGCTCGAGGTTGCCCATGTGGGCCACGTCGTCGCCCATGCGCTCGCGCGCGACGTCGAACGGCACGCGCCAGTCCACGCCGATCATCGAGCCCCCGGCCGCCTTCATGTGCGGGTAGAGCTCGGTGTTGCCGGTGCCGAAATGCGTCGCCGGCACGCGGTCGCCGACGGCGTCGAAGATCGTCTTTACGTGGGGTTGCACGTAGCGGACGTAGTCCTCCGGCGAGAGGCAGCCGATCCAGCTGTCGAAGAGCTGGACGGCCTGGGCGCCGGCGTCGATCTGAGCGTTCAGGTAGTCGGCGAGGGCCCGGCTGAGCTTCCCCATGAGGGCGTGCCAGAGGCCCTCGTCGCCGTACATGATCTTCTTGGTCTCGTAGTAGTTCTTCGAGCCGCCGCCCTCGATCGCGTAGCTCGCGAGCGTGAAGGGCGCTCCGGCGAAGCCGATCAGCGGCACGTCGAGGGCCGCCCGGGCGAGGCGGATGGCCTCCATCACGTAGCCGAGCGTCGCGTTGGGATCGACGCTCTCCGCGACGGCGTCGACCTGCGCCGCGGTCCGGATCGGCTCGTGGATCTTCGGCCCGTGGTTCTTGGCGAACTCGAAGCCCACGCCAAGGGGCTCGAGGATGAGCAGGATGTCGGCGAAGATGATCGCCGCGTCCACCCCGAGCTGCTCCACCGCGTCGACGGTCACCTGGCAGGCGAGCTCGGGCGTCTTGCAGAGCTCGAGGAAGCTGACCTTCTCGCGAATGGCGCGGTAGCTCGGCTGGTAACGGCCGGCCTGGCGCATGAGCCAAATGGGCGTGAAGTCCGTGGGCCGACGGTGGCAGGCGTCCAGGAATGCGGGCATCGGCGGCACTCTAGATGGGGCGCGCCGCAGAGGGAAAGCGAAAGGCAGCGTGCGCTACGCGCTGGTCGCCCCGGCGAGCGCGTGATAGCTGCGGCGTGGTGGATCGGGTCTCGAAAAACCCTCCGACCATGGAGGCCGGCGAGAAGCGCACCCTCGGGCGGGGCGTGTTCCGGCGCTGCGACGCCTGCGGCATCACGCTGAAGGCCCGGGAGTTCACGGACAACCTCGAGGTCTGCCCGAACTGCGGCCACCACTACCGGCTGAGCGCCGAGGGCTGGGTCCACATCCTCCTGGACCCGAGCTCCTTCGAGGAGCACGACCGCGCGCTGCACTCCGTCGACCCCCTCGGCTTCGTCGACTCGAAGGCCTACCCCGATCGCATCGAGAGCTCGCGGCGGAAGAGCGGCGTGGACGACGCCTTCCTCGCCGGCAGCGGACGCATGCTCGGCCGGCCCGTGCAGCTCGGCATCTTCGTCTACCGCTTCATGGGCGGCTCCATGGGGAGCGTCGTCGGCGAGAAGATCGCCCGCATGTTCGAGCGCGGCGTGGAGCGGAAGGAGCCGGTCATCCTCCTCAGCGCGAGCGGCGGCGCCCGCATGCAGGAGGGCGCCCTCTCGCTGATGCAGATGGCGAAGAGCGTGGCGGCCCTCGGGCGGCTCCGGCGCGTGGGCATGCCCTTCGTCAGCGTCATGCTGAACCCCACGACGGGCGGCGTGGCGGCGAGCTTCGCCTTCCTCGGGGACGTGAACCTCGCGGAGCCGCGGGCGCTCATCGGCTTCGCCGGGCCCCGCGTCATCGAGCAGACGATCCGCCAGAAGCTTCCCGAGGGCTTCCAGCGCGCCGAGTTCCTGCTCGAGCACGGCATGATCGACCGCATCGCCCCGCGCCCCGAGATGCGCGCAACCATCGCGCGGGCCCTCGGGCATCTCCTCGACTGATGGCGCGCGCCGCCGAGCGCTACGACGACGCGCTACGCTGGCTCTACGGGCTCTCGGCCCGGGGCGTGCGGCTGCACCTCGAGCGCGTCCGCGGCGCCGTGGAGGCGCGCGGAAACCCGCAGGCCGGGCTGCGCGTCGTCCACGTCGCCGGCTCGAACGGCAAGGGGAGCGTCTGCGCCATGGTGGAGCGCGGCCTCCGGGAGGCGGGCTACCGCACGGGCCTCTTCACGAGCCCGCACCTGCATCGCTACGCCGAGCGCGTTCGCATCGCGGGGAGACCCCTGCCCGACGGTGAGATCGCCGACCGCCTCGAGGAACTCCGCGCCGCCATGCCCGGGCTCCCGCGGCTCACCTTCTTCGAGGTCACGGCGCTGCTCGCCTTCGAGGCCTTCCGGGACCACGCGGTCGACGTGGTGGTGCTCGAGGTCGGGCTCGGTGGACGCCTCGACGCCACGAACGTGATCGCCGCGCCACTCGTGAGCGTGGTGACGGGGATCGCCCGGGAGCACACGCGCATCCTCGGGGACACGCTCGGCGCCATCGCCAAGGAGAAGGCCGGCATCATCAAGCCCGGCTGCCCCGTCGTCATCGGCGAGCGCGAGGCGGAGCCGCGCCGCGTGCTTCGGCGGGTGGCCAACCGGCGGAAGGCCCCGGCCTGGCTCGCCGGCCGGGAGTTCGAGGGCGTCATGCTGCCGGACGGCCGCGTCCGGCTCCGCGTGGGCGCCGCCGAGCACCGCGTGCGCCTCGGCCTCGGCCGCGCGCCCTACCAGGCCTCGAACGCGGCGGTGGCCGCGGCGACGCTCACGCGCTCGAACGAACGGGGGCTCGACGTGCCCGCGGCGGCCGTGCTGGCGGGGCTCCGGAAGGCCCGCTGGCCCGGCCGGGCCGAGCACGTGAGCGTGTCCGGCGGCCCGGATTTTCTCTTCGACGCGGGCCACAACCCGCAGGGCTGCGCCGCCGTGGCCGCGCTCCTGCCCGAGGCGCCCCGACGACGGACCGTGCTGCTCTTCGGCGCCATGGCCGACAAGGAGCACGCGGCCATGCTCGCGCCCTTCGACGGAAGGGTCGCGCGCCGCGTCTACGCCACGCCGGTGATGCGCCGCGCGGCCGAGGCCTCGGCCTTCGCGGCCCTCCGGCCGGGCACGGTGGCCCGCTCGGTGAAGGACGGGCTGGCGCGGGCCCGGCGCATGGCGGGCCCGAACGGCCTGGTCGTCGTGTGCGGCTCCATCTTCCTCGTGCAGGAAGTCCGCGCCGCGGTGCTCGGCGTCCGGAGCGACCCGCCCATCGCCATGTGAGCGCTCAGGGAAGCCCGACGACGGCCAGGTGGCGCCCGGTGAGGCCCGCGTCCCGGCGGTGCGAGAAGAAGCGCGCGGGCTCGTCATAGGTGCAACCACCCGCGTCCTCGAGGATGCGTACGCCGACCTCCGCGAGCTGGCGCCGCAGGATCGCCGCGAGGTCCACGTGGGGCTTCGCCTTCGTGCGATCGACGACGCTCGCGTCCCCTCCGGCGGCCGCGACGAGCGGCGCGGCGACCTCCTCCCCCACCTCGAAGCGAGGCGCGCGAATATGCGGCCCGAGCGCCGCCCGCAGCGCCTCGGGGCGGGCACCGAGCGCGACGAGGCGCCGAACGACCGCGGGCGCCAACGCCGCCGCCACGCCGCGCCAGCCGCAGTGCACGGCGGCGACGAGCTCCCGCTCCGCATCGGCGAGGAGGAGCGGCGCGCAATCGGCCACGCGCACGGCGACGGCGAAGCCGCGCCCCCGGCCGATGAGCGCGTCGGCCTCCTCCGCCCGAACGTCCTCGGGGCGCTCCTTCCCGTCGACGACGCGCACGCCATCGCCGTGCACCTGACTGACCTCGTAGAGCCGCCCGTAGCCGACGGCCTCCGCGAGACGCCGGTGGTTCTCCGCCACGGCCTCGGGGGCGTCGCCGACGTTCCGGGCGAGGTTCAGCGCCGCGAAAGGCCCCTCGCTCACGCCGCCGACGCGCGTCGCGAACCCGTGCGCGACGCCCGCCTCGCTCAGGGCGCGGACCTTCAGGAGCATCGCCGCACCATGCCGCGCCGCCACGCCCGGGCAAAGGGGCGGCGCTCGCGTCGGCGGGGCCGCGTGCTATCCGGGGGGCGTGACCGAGCCGCTCCCCTTCCCCTCCGAGGCCTGGACCCAGGCCTTCGCCGACGCCGTGAACGCCAACGAGGACTACCGGAAGCACGGCAAGCCGTGGACCTTCGGCGCCGTCGCGATGGTGATCGAGAAGGACGCCTCGCTCGGCTTCGACCCGGAGCCGGCGATGATCCTCGACGTGCACGAGGGCGTGTGCCGTGGCGCGCGCTACGTGTTTGGGCTGGAGGCGGTGGAAGGCACGCCCTTCGTGATCGTGGCGAACGCGAAGCGATGGAATATGACGTGGTGATCGTGGGGGCTGGCCCTGCGGGCCTGT
>JBCDGX010000291.1:0-7151 GCA_038750805.1 Myxococcota bacterium | reverse complement strand
TCGAGGGCGGCGCGGACGTCCGCGAGGGGACCGGCGGGAGAGCGACCAACGGAAGCCATGGGGCGGAGCATAGGCGCCCCGCCCCGCGGCCGCCTCGCGATTACGTCACCCGGCGGCCGTGGGCCCGGGCGCGAGGTGGGCCAGCTTGTCCGGATTGCCGATCACGTGGATCGCCGCCACGCCGTCGGCGTCGAGCTCGACGCCAATCACCCGGCGCACCGCGCCCTCGTGCGTGAGCATCACACCGGGCCGGCCGTTCACCCAGGTCGGCAGGACCGCGACGTCCGGCGGGGCCTTCGCGGCGATCCCGAGGAGGAAGCGCGCCACGTTCCGCGCGCCGTGGATGGGCCGGAGCGCGCTCGGCACCTTCCCGCCGCCGTCGGACCAGAGCACCACGTCCTCGCGCAGGGTCGCGATGAGCGCGTCGAGCTCGCCGCCGCGCACGGCCCCGAAGAAGGCCCCGGCGAGGCGCGCCGCCTCGTCCCGGCCGCCGGGGAAGCGCGTCGTCCCGCCGCGCAGGCGGCGCCGCGCGCGGCTCGCGAGCTGCCGGCAGCTCTCCGGCGTCCGCTCGAGGGCCGGGGCGAGCTCCGCGAAGGGCAGACCGAGCACATCGTGGAGCACGTAGGCCGCGCGCTCCGCCGGCGTGAGCACCTCGAGGAGCTGGAGGAAGGCGAGGGAGAGGGACTCGGCGAGCTCCTGGTCCTGCGCCGCGTCCGGGGCCTCGCCCACGAGGGGCTCGGGCAGCCAGGGGCCGACGTAGCTCTCGCGCCGGACCCGGGCCGAGCGGAGGTGGTCGACGGCGAGGCGCGTGACCACGGTGGTCAGAAAGGGCCCCGCGGCGCGCACCTCGGCGGCGCCGGCGAAGCGGAGGAAGGCCTCCTGGAGGAGGTCCTCGGCGTCCGCGACGCTCCCGAGCATGCGGTAGGCCAGCCCGAAGAGCCGGTCCCGCTCGCCTTCGAAGATCGCCGCCCGCTCGTCCACGTCGACGCCCATCATGCCGCGCCCGCCAGGGGCGCGTCCTCGGCGAGCGCCAGCCGGAACCCGGTCCGCCAGGTCGGGAGCCCCGGCGTCCAGCCGAGGGCGGCCTTGGCCCGGGCGTTCGAGGCCCCGGCGAGGGCGCAGCTCCAGTGCACGGCCATGGGCCCGGCGAGCACGCGCGCGACCCAGCGAGGGACCCGGCGCGGCGGTGGGGCGCCGAGGGCCTCGGCGTAGGCCGGGAGCCAGGCGTGGCCGGGCGCAGGCTCGTCGTCGACGATGGCGTAGGTGCCGGGGGGTCCCGCGAGCGCGGCGATCGTGGCCGCCGCCGCGTCCTCCACGTGCACGAAGGACGCGATGCCCTCCGCGTCGCCCACGAGGGGGTAGCGGCGCCGGCGCACGTCCTCGGCGGTGCTCCCATCGCGGCCGAAGGCGGTCCCCGGCCCGTAGAAGAAGCCGTAGCGAAGCACCGTGCCGCCGGGGTGGCGGCGCGTCGCGCGCTCGAGGGCCCGGAGCGCGGCCGCGCCCTCGGCGAAGGGCGCCGGGGGCGCGAGCGCGAAGGGCGCGTCCTCGTCCACGACCGCCGGCGCGACGGCGTCGTGGGCGAAGGCGACGCTCTGCGAAAGGAAGCGCGCGGCGCCGGCGGCCTCGGCGGCGGCCAGCAGATGCGCCGTGCCCTCGCGGCGGAGGCGGTTCGTGGGGGCGAGCTGCCGGGAGATGCGCCGCGGGTCGAGGCGCGCGGGGAGGGCGGTGAGCTGGTTCACCACGGCGTCCGGGCGCGCGGCGACGACCGCGGCGATCACGGCGTCCCGGTCGAGGGCGTCCGCGACGACGGCGCGCGCGCCCGCGGCCTGGATCGCGGCGGCCCCCTCCTCGCGGCGCGTGAGGCCAAAGACCTCGTGCCCGGCCTCGAGCAGCTGACGGACGAGCGGGCGCCCGATGGCCCCCGTGGCTCCGGCGATGACGACTCTCATGGGTTCTCCTTCCGCGCCGCGTGGGCGCTTCGAAGGGAAGACGAGACAGCCGGGTTCGAACGTGACGGCGCCGGGGCGCTATTCGGCGACCGCGATGGCGGCCTCGTCGTCCGCGGCCGGGCCGAGGCCGCGCTCCCCGAGCCAGGCCTGGGCCCGGGCGCCGAGCCCGCGGAGGTCGTCGCCGGCGAGGTACATGGCGGGCACGACGACGAGGGTGATCACCGTCGCGGCCAGCACGCCGAAGCTGAGGGCCACGGCCATGGGCACGAGGAAGCGGGCCTGCGTGCTGGTCTCGAACACCATGGGCATCAGCCCCGCGAAGGTCGTCAGCGTGGTCAGGAGGATCGGCCGAAAGCGCGTCGTACAGCCGACCATCACGGACTCGAGGGCCGTGGCCCCGCGCGCCCGGGCCTCGTTGATGGCCACGATCAGGACCAGCGAGTCGTTCACGACGACGCCGCTCAGCGCCACGAAGCCCATCCCGCTCATCAGGCTGATGTCGAGGCCGAAGAGCAGGTGCCCGGCCACGACCCCGATGAAGCCGAGGGGGATGGCGATGAGCACGAAGAGCGGCTGCAGCCAGCGCTTGAAGGCCACGGCGAGGAGCCCGAACATCACGAGCAGCGCGATCGCGTAGTAGCGACTCATGGCCCCGAGGAGCTTCTCTTGGTCTCGTCCGCTCGCGCCCGGGCGAACGAGCACGCCCGGGAACTCGGCGCGGAGCTCGGGGAAGACCTCGGCCTCGAGCTCCTCGACCAGCTCATCGGGGGTCCCCACGTCTTCGTCGACCTCCGCGCTGAGCTCGGCCGCCCGCCGTCCGCTGACGCGCTCGATGCGTGGGGCTTCCAGCGTGCGGGTCGCCGTGCTCACGTCTGCGAGGGGAAGCCAGGCCCCGCTGGGCGTGCGAATGCGCGCGAGCTCGAGGCCGCGCATGGAGTTACGCGCCTGGTCCGGGCGTCGCACGAACACCCGGACCTCGTCCGGGCCCCGCTGCTGCCGGAGCGCCTCCGCCCCGTAGAACTGGTCCCGGAGCTGACGCCCGAAGTCTTGCGCCGTGAGGCCGAGCGCGCGGCCCCGCCGGTCGAGGGTGTAGGTGAGCTGGCGCTGTCCTGTGCGGACGCCCTGGTCCACGGACTCCACCGCGTCGAAGGTCCGGAGACGCTCGGCGAGGAAGCGGGCCGCGGCTTCGAGCGTGGCCTGGTCCTGATGGGCGAGCTCGATGTCGAGGTCGGCGCCTCGACTGAACCCACCACGCGAGCCGAAGGCCACGCGCTCGGCGCCGACGAGCGGCGGGGTGGCCTCACGCCAGGCGCGCGCCAGGTCGCTCGCGGGCCTCGAACGCTCGCTCGCCGGGGCGAGCTCCGCGAACACGCTGGCCAGGTGGTCGCCCCGGGATCCGAAGGCGAAGCCGATGCGTGATTGCACGTTGCGGACGTCGTCCGAGTCGGCGAAGACCTCATGGGCTGCCTCGATGAGCTGGTCCCGGCGCTCCCGGGTTTCGTCCACCGGCGTGCCCTCCGGCATGCGAAGCCGGACGAAGACGAAGTCGCCCTCGATCTGCGGGAAGAAGTTGACCCGCAGCGTCCCGCCGAAGGCGACAGCCCCGCTCAAGAGCAGAAGCACCCCGGCCGCCGCGAGCACCAGGTAGCGTACCTCGAAGAGCGCCCGGAGAACGCGCGTGTAGGGCCCGGCCACGAAGCGCGCGAGCCCTGCCCGAAGGGCGCGTCGAAGCGGCGCCACGAGGCGGAAGACCCCGAGCACGAGGCGCAGCGGCAGCGGCGCGCGATGGCCGAGATGACCCGGCAGCACGTAGAGCGACTCGACGAGGCTGAGGAGCAAGACCGCGATGGCGACGCGCGGGATGTTGGCGAAGAGGTCGCCCATCGCCGTCGGCAGAAAGAGCAGCGGCGCGAAGGCCACGCAGGTCGTCAGCACGCTGAACACCACGGGCGACGCGACCTTGGTGGCGCCGCGAATCGCGGCCGTCGTGCGGTCGCCCCGGCGGCCGTCACCCTCGATGGCGTCGTGCGCTGCCTCCCCGACCACG
The DNA here is from genome assembly GCA_038750805.1 of Myxococcota bacterium. Taxonomy (GTDB): domain Bacteria; phylum Myxococcota_A; class Polyangia; order Polyangiales; family Houyiibacteriaceae; genus CALCTH01. The sequence goes on along the minus strand of JBCDGX010000291.1, from coordinate 3,155 downwards.
ATGGCGTCGTCGACCACGATGCCGAGGGTCACGAGGAAGGCGAAGAGGCTGATCATGTTGATCGACGTGTCCATCAGCGGCATCAGCATCAGCGCGCCGGCGAAGGAGAGCGGGATGCCAAAGGTCACCCAGAACGCGACCTTCGGCTCGAGGAAGAGCGCCAACACGAGCAGGACGATGAGCAGCCCGTAGAGGCCGTTCTTGCCCAGCAGCTCGACACGCTCCCGGAACTGTCGGCTCTCGTCGTCCCAGATCGAGACCGTGACCCCTGGGGGCATCCCGTCGGCGTTCTCGGCATGCCAGCGCTTCACCGCCGCGGCGATGGTCAGCGGGTCCGATTGGCCCACGGAGTAGAGGTCGAGGCGCAGCGCGCGGGTGTGCTCCTCGAGGCCGAAGGTGATCAGCCGGGTGACGTCTTCGTAGCCGTCCTCCACGGTTCCGAGGTCCCGGACCCGGAGCATGCCGCCGGAGGGGTTCGCGGCGATGACGATGTCCCCGATCTCGAGGCCGTCTTTCCGCTCGTCGATGCGCAGCAGGACCTCTCCGCCGCGGGCACGCACGCCGCCGGCGCCCAGCTCTCGCGACGACTCGCGAATGCGCTGGGCGACCTCCCCGAGCGTCAGGCCGTGGCGCTCGAGCGTCTCCTGCGCGATGTCCACGTTCACCTGACGAGGCCGCGTCCCGGAGATCTCCGAGGCCGGGATACGCGGGTCCTGGAGCAGGGTGCGCTCCGCCTCCTTGGCCTCGCGCCGAAGGAGGTTCTCGGACACGTCGCCGTGGAAGACCAGCGTGATCACCTCCGAGCGATAGGCCGGCGCGCTGATGATCGGACGCTCGAGATCCGCAGGGAAGGACGTGATGCGGCTGACGGCCTGTTCGATCTCGTCGCGGATCTTCTGGATGTCGGCGCTCTGCTCGATCTCGCAGACCACCGACGCGGCCGATTGCGATGCGACCGAGCGAATCTCGACGACCTCCTCGATGTCCCCTACGGCCTGCTCCACGGCCAGCACGGCGCTCCGCTCGACGACCTCCGGGTCCGCCCCCGGGAGGGCAAGGGACACGGTCACGGTCTGCGTTTGCACCGCCGGATAGACCTCCCGGCGGATCAGCAGGAGTACCGCGAGGATACCGCCTACGATGAGCGTGAACGCGAGGACGTTCCCGGCGACGGGGTTGCGCGCCATCCACGCGATCGCGCCGCGTTCGCCCGCGGGGCGGCCCGCTTCGGGGCTCTCGTCAGCGAGTGTGCTCAAGGCTAGTCTCTGCCGCGATGACAGGGGAGGCCGTTCATGGACCGGGTGAGGTTCTGACCGGCGGATGCCACTGTGGCGCCGTGCGCTTCCGCGTGCACGTCCAGGGGCGCGGGCTGCTCGACTGCAACTGCTCCATCTGCCGCCGCAAGGGCTTCCTCCACCTCATCGTCGCGGCCGACGCCTTCGAGCTCCTTCACGGGGGCGACCAGCTACTCACCTACACCTTCGGAACGCACGTGGCGAAGCATCGCTTCTGCCGCGTTTGCGGAATCTCCGCCTTCTACGTCCCGCGCTCACATCCCGACGGCATCAGCGTGAATGCGCGATGCCTCGACGTCGTCCTCGCCGAAGGCCTCGGCGCGTGGACCATCGCGCCCTTCGACGGGCAGAACTACGAAAAGAACGTCGAGTCGATCCGATGAGCCGTGTTGCCCTCCTCCTCGCCTTGGTCGCGTCCGTGGCCGTCGCGCAAGCGCTGCCGGACCCGGTGGCCCTCGCCCATCGGGCCGGCGTCGCCCTCGGCGACCCGGATGCGGTTACCGAGCTCGCCTTCACCTTCGTCGTCCGCGCGCAGGGCCAGGAGCGGGTGCGCCGGCGGCACACCTGGCGTCCCGGGGAGGGCACGCTGCGCGTCGCGTCGGGGGAGCGCGAGGTCGTGCTCCGGAACGTGCACGCCCACGACCTGGACCGCGCGGCACGGGACCCAGCGGCCCACGCCGCCGTCTGGCGTGCCGTCAGCCCGGAGGCGTCCCCCGAGGACGCCGCGGGCGCCTGGGCCGCGTTCATCAACGACGCCTTCTGGCTCTACGCGCCGGCCCGCATGCGCGCCCCGGGCACCTCGCTGAGCTACGAGGAGGGCTGGCTGCGCGTGGCCTACGGCGACGTGGGCGTCACGCCCGGGGATCGCTACGACTACCGCCTCGACGACGAGGGTCGCGTGACCGAGTGGCGCTACCGCCTCTCGAGCGGCCGCGACGGGCGCTGGACATGGAAGGAGCACCGGAGCTTCGGCCCGCTCACGCTTTCCGTGCTCCGCGAGAGCATGGACGGGGACACGGTCATCGCGTTCGAGGACGTCGCGGTCACGCCCTGAGGGGTGCGCGTCAGCCCGCGGTGGCCTTGGCGGACGCGCGCTCGACGGCCTCGTCCACGGCCTTCGCCAGATCGCGGAGCGCGAAGGGCTTGAGCACGAGCGTCCCGAGGTTCGTGGCCTCGCCCTCGGCGGCGACGGTCGCGAAGCCGGTCACGAAGACCACGGGCAGGCCCGGGCGGCGGGCGAGCACGCGCCGGGCGAGCTCGATGCCGTCGATGGTGGCCGGCATGACGATGTCCGTGACGAGCACGGTGAGCGTCGGGTCGTCCTCGACGCGCGAGAGCGCCTCCCGGGGGCTCGAGGCCGCCACGACGCCATAGCCGAGGCCCTTCAGGCCCCGCGCGGTCGCCCGAAGCAGCGCCGGCTCGTCGTCGACGAGGAGGATCTTGGCCATGCGCCGGAGCGCGACGGGTGGGCTCGAGGCCGGGCGCTCGTCGGTGGGCTCGGCGAGCTCCGGGAAGACCAGTTCGACGACCGTGCCCTTGCCCGGCGACGAGTCGATGCGCAGCCACCCGCCGGCCTCGCGCATGGACTTCTGGACCATGGACAAACCGAGCCCGGTGCCGAGCCCCGGCTCCTTCGTCGTGAAGAGCGGCTCGGTGGCGCGCGCGAGGACGTCCGGGGGCATGCCCACGCCGTCGTCGGCCACGGTGAGCGTGGTCAGGCGCGTGCCGCCGGGGTCCGCGTCGAACTCGTCCACGCGGGGCGCGCGCTGCGCCACGCGCACGTGGACCGTACCCGCGCCCGCGCCGATGGCGTCGCGGGCGTTCACCACAAGGCTCAGGAGCGTGTTCTGAAGGGCCGCG
>JBCDGX010000290.1:0-7207 GCA_038750805.1 Myxococcota bacterium | reverse complement strand
GCGCGGAGCCAGGCCTTGAAGAAATCCACCTCGAGGCCCTCGGCGCTTTCCCGAAGCGCCTGGAGCCGGCGCCTCCAGAGCTCGTTCAAGCGTCGCTGCGTGTCCTCCCCGCGCACGTTCGCGAGGAGGTACCCCTTCAGCATGTCCGGGAGGCTCAGGGGCCGGCCCCGGTCGTTCATGGTCTCGAAGATCGTGTAGGCGTCCTCGTCCGAGAAGGTCTGGATCTCGACGAGCTGCACGTTCTCGCAGAGCCAGTCGATGAAATACGGCAGCGCCTTGCCGAGCAGGCTGTCGGGAAAATGCGCTTCCAGGTCCGCGTAGCGTGCGACCAGGTTCTTCACCGACGCGTCCTCGCCCGTGGCGTCGAAGGGCTGCTCTTGGAAGAGCGCCTCCATGCAGGCCCGGCGGGACGCGACATCGAGGTTGAAGCTGCGCTTGCCGTAGTGGCGGCTGAAGATGAGCGCCTCGACCGGCGACGCATCCTCACGCTCCTGACTCGCATGATGCAGGTAGATGAGCAGTAGCGTCAGGGTCGTGAGGCGCTGCTGTCCGTCGACGATGTACCGCAGCCCGTCCTTGTGACTCACGACGATGGGACCGAGAAAGTAGTGCCCGTAGCGCTCGACCTCGGCGCGCTCGTGCCCCTCGTCGTAGTCGTTTAGGAAGCGCTGGCTGAGGTCGTCAAGCAGCTCCCGCAGGTGCTTTTCCTGCCAGGCGTACTCGCGCTGGAAGAAGTCGATGCCGTAGCGCGTGTCCTTGAGGATCTCGCGCACGCTCTTCGCCCGTCCCTGGATAGGTTTCATGTCGTTCTGCCGCAGCACTCCATGGACTCCACCGCGTCGCGCCGATGCCCCGCGGACGCACGAACGCTCAGCGTAGGCCAGCGTGCTGACGCGCGCGGGGTCTCATCGGCGGTTCCGGTGCCTTTGCCCGGCCGCTCGGAGGTAGCGTGTACGTTGACGGCCACCTGGCCGGGCGGCGTGCCCGTGGGTCGTCGAGGATGAGATGGCAAAGAAGCTGACGCTCCGAGAGGCCGCCGAGGTCGTGCTCCGCGACCGGGGCCCCCTTCACTACAAGGAGCTGACCGCTGCGGTGCTCGAGGCCGGTCTCGCCGAGAGCTCGTCGGCGACGCCCGACGCCTCGCTCAACGCGATGCTCGCCGTGGACATCAAGCGGAAGGGCACCGAAAGCCGCTTCATGCGAACGAAGCCCGGGGTGTTCGCCCTCCGGGGCCTTCACGACAGCGCGCCTGGCGCCCTCCACCCGCCGGATACCCAGTCGTCCGACACGGAGCCGGAGCGTCGCGTTCGGGTCCCGCTCTTTCCGCCCTATTCGGAGGTGCGGCACCTGCTGAGGGTCTGGCCCGGGCGCCCGCGGCGGCAGATCACTGGCCTCAAGGCGACCATTGGCGCGCTCCGCGGAACGCCTCAGCAGACCGTCGACTGGACGGATCCGGATGCCTGGATCGAGGAGCGCCTGAGCGGCGAAGACCGTGAGCTCGCCGAGGCGATTTGGAAGGGCTCGGACGGCGCGGTGAATCCCCGCCATAGCTACGGACACTGGCTGCTCGCCACGAAGTACGAGCTGCTCGCAGAGGACGCGGCGGGAATCATGCAGTTGACCGACGTGGGGCGGGGCTTTCTCGACTCTCCCGGCGGTGACGTCGAGGTCGCTCTCGACGAGGGCGAGGGGCTCATCAAGCTGCTGTCGATCGTGGCGGACACCGGCCCGGCCCGGTCCGCGGCCCTCATGGAGGACTGGACCGAGTACCTCCAGCGCCATTCCTCGTTCAACTCGGACTCGACCATGAGCGGGGCGCTTCGGCAGCGGCTCAACAACCTCCTCGAGCGCGCGTTGGTGGAGCGGCGAAGCTCGCTCTACTCCGTGACGCAGCGAGGCCTCGACTACCTCGCGCAGGTGGGGGACGAGGACTCGGTCGGCGGGCAGGAGCAGCCCGAGCTTCGCGTGCTGATCCGCGACCAGGAGAAGGCCGTGCGCGAGAGCCTCCGGGACCTCCTCCTCGACATGGATCCCTTCGCTTTCGAGCACCTGATCAAGCGCTTGCTGGAGGAAATGGACTACCAGAACGTACGCGTGACATCGCCCGGCGGCGACGGCGGCGTGGACGTCATCGCGGACATCGAGCTCGGGATTACGTCGGTGCGCGAGGTCGTACAGGTGAAGCGCCACCGGCGGACGATCCAGCGGAAGGACCTCGATGCGCTTCGGGGCTCGCTCTACCGCTTCGATGCGGTACGGGGGACGATCATCTCTACCTCGAGCTTCTCGAAGGGGACGAAGGAAGCGGCCTTTGCGACCGGGGCCGCGCCGATCACCCTCATCGATGGCGACAAGCTGGTCGATTTTCTCATCGAGCACGGCATTGGCGTCCGAAAGCGCACGGTGGAGTTGCTCGAGGTCGATGCGGACGACTTCATCGACGGCGACTGAGGGGCCGCCGCCGTCTGAGCGCCCCAGCGGCAGCCGGCCGTGTCGTCAATGGCGTCTAACAGCGCGTTACCGGCCCTTGTCTTTCGCCCCGGGGCGGGAAGACTCGACCCGTGGGGGGCTTCGACGTGGCGCTGGCGGGTCACGACAGCCGGAGGCAGGACGGGATTCCGACCCTGACCTGGCTGGTCGATGCGCCCGCCCTCGAGCGCTGGGCGGAGACGCGCGAGGAGAACCTCGTCCTCTTCGGACCCACGGATTCACCCGATGCGCTCCGGGAGCGACTCCTAGCCGCCGTGTCCACGCATGCGGCCGCTGCGCATCTGCACCCCGGAGCCCCCTTGGACGGGCTCCGAATGGTCCTCGACCCGGGAAAGGAGGGCGCCCTCTTCCGGGACCGCCTTCCGCCCGATGAGCTCACGTGCGCGGCCCTGTTCCGCCTCGTACCACGCCACGCGCAGCGAGCCCCCTCCGTGACCGCCCTCGCGGAGCTCGCGTCGCCGCTGGCGCTCGCCGTGGCGCTCGACGGTGTGGACCCGACGCGTTCCGAGGCGTGGCTGAGGGCGCTGGAGCCCTTGGCGGAGGCGCTTCCGAGCCTGCCCATCGCGCTCGGCGGCGGCCTCCCCGAGATTCTCGCGACGCCGCGCTGGGCGCGCTGGCAGGGAGGCCTTGTCCGCGACCTGGCCGTCGCCACGGAAAAGCCGACCGTCGCCGCGACCGATCCGCGGCAGGTCCCTCCCGCTTCCCTGGCCTTCGCGGAGGCCCAAGCGGCCCGGAAGGCGCATGATCTCGGCCGTGCGCGAAGCGCTGCCGAGGCCTTCCTCTTTCTGGTGCTCGAGAGCCGTGAGCCGACGCGGGGCCGGTTCCAGCTGAACGCCTCTCCCGGGCTTCGCTTCGGCCGGCGCCCCATGGAGGTGGACCTGCTCGCCGAGGGGCCCCGCATCGCCCTCGAGGTGGACGGCCACTGGCACTTCCAGGGCCCGGACGCCTACCGCCGCGACCGCCGCAAGGACCTCGCCCTCCAGCGGGCGGGTTGGGTCGTGGTGCGCGTCCTTGCGGGCGACGTGCTCGACGAGCTGGAGACCTTGCTCGCGAACCTGGACGCCCTCGTGAAGGAGCGAAGTCATGACTGAGCCGAACGTAAACAGGGCCGGCGCCCGGGGGGTGCTGCTCGCGTATCTCGCCGCGCCCCGGAAGGACCGCGCGAGTGAGGCGAAGGCGCTTGCCGCCCTTGCGGCGCTGCCGACGCGATACTCGCGCGGTGAGCTTCGCCAGCAGCTGGTCGCCGCTCGCGGTCAGCTCGAAGCGGCGGGGCTGGTGGAGGGCTGGACGCTCACGTCGGCGGGGCGCGACGAGATGCGCGCCTGGCTTGGGCCGCCGCCGCCGCGCCAGGCGTGGCCTCGGCTCAAGCAGCGCCTCTACGCGTCTCATCTCGGGCTGGACCCGAAGGACGTGAAAGTGCGCGGCGTCCTTGCGACCAAGGAGGGCCGGCAGGCGGCCGAGCTCGCGCAGGCCTTCTCCCTTCCTTCGGGTCTCAGCCTGCGGCGAACGCTCGACGCGCTCGTGTGGCGAGCGCTGGGCATCGCGTCCACTGAGAACATCGGCTCGAACCGGCTCCGTGCGCGGGTCCTCGAACGCGAGGCCGAGCTCCCGGCGCCAACCTCCCGCCAGGCGCCCGCCAAGGAGTGCGATCAGGCCGTCCGCACGTTCATTGCGCGTCGGGCCGGCGCGGCGTCCAAGGGCGACCCGCTGGGCCATGGCGTGGCCGCTCTGCTTCAGGCGGAACCCGGGCCCACCAGAGCCCTGCCTCCGGAGCCCGCCCGGAGGGCGCCAACCCCGGCCGCCGTCACCGTGCGAAACGCGGATCTGCCTGCTTTTGCTGCGCGCGCGCTCACCGCTGCGGCCCTGCCCACGACCCACCGCTACGGGCCCGAGCTCGCGTTTCTCTCGAGCGTTCGCCAGGCCATGGGCGAGCCGCGGCCAACCTTCGAGCAGCGCATGGCATCCGCGCATCGCGCGGGGCTTCTCACGATGGCGCGCGCCGACCTCGTGGCCGACATGGACCCGGAGCTCGTTCGCGCGAGCGAGCTCCGCATGGGCGCGGCCGAGTTCCACTTCCTTCGCGTGGGTGAGACCGGGAGGCGCACGTGACCACCAACGCCGTCGATAGCAGCTTCGTTCATCCCCGTGTGCTGAAGCTCAGCCGCCGCATCGAGCAGCTCGCGGGCTCCGGCGACCCCGAGACGCTCGGCGCCCTCGGGAACGAGGACGCCGCGCCGTCCTTTCGGGCGGTCGCCGCGACCGTCCCGGCGGGCGCTCTTCTCCCTCTCGCGCTGCTGGGCGACTGCCTTCGCGTGGCCAAGGAGGCCATCGACGCGGACGGCCGGCGGTCACCCGCGGAGCTGCGCTATGTGCGCCGCTTGGTCGGAGACGCTGCCCGCTACTTCCGACAGGCCCGGGAGAGCTACGCGGGCCCCGAGGCCGCGCACGTCGCGGGCTTCCTCGACATGCATGCGAACGACGGACAGGCCTTCGGCGGCGCCGCGAAGGCCACTGCGTGGATTGGCCTCGACCTTTGCGGGGGCGTGGGAGACCGGGAGCTCCTCCGTGACTACGAGGCGCTCCTCGTCCGGCTCCTCGACGAGATCGTCCACCTCGAAGGCGCGAGTCCCGAAGAAGAGGCCGTGCGCGAGCGCCTGGCCGCCTTGATTCAGCGGCGGCGGGCCATGCCCTCGTTGCCCCCGGCACGCGCGCGGAGCCACGACGAGCGCCTCTCGGCGTTTCTTCGGTCCGGTGGTCCCCAGGTCTTCGCGGGGACGGCCTACCTCAACCAGGTCTTCTTGCCGGACCCCCACGATGTCGAGAGCATCCATGATCACGCTCGGGAGGTCTTCGGGCGCCTGCTCGAGCGAGCCGCCGAAGGGAGTGCTGGGACCGGGCGCATGCTCCTCATCAAGGGTGAGTCGGGGGCCGGTAAGACGCACCTCATGCGGGCCTTCCGGACCCACGCCCATCGCGCCGGGCTCGGCCACGTCGGGTACATGCAGATGTCGTCGGCGCACGGCGACTACGGGGTGTACGCGCTTCGAAAGACCCTCGACTCCCTTGAGCATCCGCACGCGCCGCCTGAGCTCGAAGTGTCTTCGCTCCGCGCCCTGAGCGACGCGCTGATGGCGCGGCTTCCGGAGGGGGCGCAGGGTCGCCTCGACGCTCCCGACGACGCGCGCGAAGCGTCCTTCGTGGCCGCCGGGCTGGCCGACGAGCTGCTGCGTACGGGCTGTTTCGAGGGCTTTGATCCCGACTTCCTCCGGGCCATGCTCCTTCTGCAGCGGGACGACCCGCCGCAGCGCGCTCGCGTCTTGAAGTACCTGCGCTGCGAGCCCCTTGGCGGCTGGGATCAGCGGGTTCTCGGTGACATCGCCGTCGGCGGCGACGGTGGGGATGCGCAACGGCGGCTCGCCTCGCTCGCGCGCCTGGTCCGCGCGACGGGACAGGGCGCGCTGGTGCTCCTGGTCGACCAGCTCGAGGACGTCTTCAACCTCGAACAGGCGCCGCAGCGCTTTCTCCGGGCTCTCGACGTGCTTCGGGCGCTGGTGTCGGCGGAGCCGAACGCCATCGTGGTCGTGTCCTGCCTCGAGCAGTTCTATGTGCACGTCGCCCAGCACCTGAGCCGTGCCTCCCGGGACCGCCTCGAGCACGACCCGGAGCCCGTTCGGCTGACCGGCGTTCGTCGCGCGGACGAGGTCGAGCAGCTTCTCGGCACGCGGCTCGCCGCGCTCTACGACCAGCTCGACGTCGAGTGGCGGGACGATGAGCCGCTCTATCCCCTGCCTCGAGAGTGGGTGGCCCAGCTTGCTCAACTTCGGACCCGGGACGTCATCGAGAACGCGCGCCGTTACCAGGAGCGCTGCATCGCGGCCGGCGCCATCGTGAGCGACACACCCTCGCCGGGTCCCGGCCCCGAGCCGAAGGCAGACGACCGCGACTTCGCGACGGAGTGGTCGGATGCGCTCGGCGAGAGTGTCGCCCTGCCGGGCGACGAGGAGGGTCTCGCGGCCCTTCTGGCGGAGTGTGCGCCGCGTGCCGGTGACGAGCTCGGACTCTCCGTGCGGGCCAGGGCCGAGGGGCGCTTCGTTCAACTCCGCGTGGGCGGCGCGGCGCCGCTCGACGTGGGCGTGGCCAACCGGGGCACCCGAGGCGGCGGGCTCAAGCGGCAGCTCGACGAGCACGCTAAGAGGACCGCGCCCGAACGCATGGTGATCGTGCGAAGCGGCGACTTCCGCATGGGCGCCCGGGCGCTGGTCGCCAAGCGCCTGGGCGAGCTCATCGGCCAGGGGGCTCGGCGCTTCGCGCTTCCCGAGACCGACTGGCGCTCCATGGCCGCCTATGGCGCCTTCGCGGCCTCTCGGGTGCAGGAGGAGGGATTTGCGCGGTGGCGACGGGAGGCGCGCGTGCTCTCCGCCCTTCCGCTCTTCGAAGCCCTCTTCGAGGGCGCCTCTTCGGCGAACGAGGCCGCGCCGCCGCCGGAGAAGGCGGCCCCGGAGCCGTCTGCCTCGCCGCCCGAGCCCGTTCCGGTGCGGCCGTCGGCGACGCCCGCACCGGAGAGCTCTGCGGGCAGCACACCAGCGCCGGAGGGCGCCCTGCGCATCGGTCGCCAGCAGGGGCTCCGGTCGCAGCCCGTCGAGCTGGATCCGGAGATGCTGAAGCGCCATTCGGCCTTCTTGGGCTCGCCCGGATCCGGCAAGACGACGCTAGCGCT
>JBCDGX010000289.1:0-7210 GCA_038750805.1 Myxococcota bacterium | reverse complement strand
GGCGCCGAGGTCGTCGAGCTGGACACGCGCGTCCCCTTCACGGCGGCGCGCGCGAGGAACGCCGGCTACGCGCGGCTGCGCGAGCTGCTGCCTGAGCTCGAGCTGGTTCAGTTCATCGACGGCGATTGCGAGCTGAACGAGGACTGGCTCGCGACCGCGACGGAGCACCTCCGCGCCAACCCGGACGTGGGCATGGTCGCCGGGCGGCGCCGGGAGCGCTTCCCCGAGGCCTCGCCCTACAACCGGCTGGCCGACCTCGAGTGGGACACGCCCATCGGTGAAGCCGAGGAGGTCGGCGGGGACGTGCTCCTGCGTGCGGCGATCTTCGAGGAGGCCGGTCGCTACGACGCGGCGATGATCGCAGGCGAAGATCCGGAGCTCTGCTTCCGCGTGCGCCGCACCGGCCACCGCGTCGTGCGCATCGACGCGGAGATGACCCTCCACGACGCGAACATGCTGCGCTTCGGGCAATGGTGGAAGCGCGTCACGCGTTCCGGGCATGCCTACGCCGAGGGCGCGCACATGTACGGCGCGGACGAGGAGCGCTACCGGCTGAAGGAGCTGCGCTCGATCCTCTTCTGGGGCGGCGCGGTCCCCGCGGCCTCCGTCACCCTGGCCCCGCTCACGCTGGGCACGAGCCTGGTGGGCGGCGGCGCGGCGTACGGCTACCTCGCCTCGCGCATCTATCGCTACAGGCGCCATCAGCGCGCGGACGCGCCCGGGGACGCCGCGCTCTACGCGACGGCGACGACCGTGGGGAAGGTCGCCGAGATGCGGGGGGTCGCGGAGTACGCCTGGAACCGCTTCGTGAAGCGGAAGCGGGCGGAGCTCATCGAGTACAAGTAGCTAGTACCCCGCCACAGGGGTACTAGGCGTCGAGGGGCTCGAGCGCGAGGAGGGGCGCGCCCTCGTCGAGGTCGTCCCCATCCGCGACGAGCACGGCCTTCACACGCGCCCGCTCCGGGAGCCCCGGGCCGCCGAAGCTCACGCGGTGGAAGGTCTTCATGACCTCGAGGAGGCAGACCGTCGCGCCCGCGCCGATCTCCATCCCCGCGGAGACGAAGGCCGGCGCGTCCGGCGAAGGCCGCGCGTAGAAGCGGCCGGCGAGGGGCGCCCGGAAGACGAGGCCCTCCGCGGACGTCCCGCTCGGGCCTGCGGCGACGTCCGCGGCGACGTTCCCGGCGGCGTCCGGGTCGAGCACGAGGAGCACCGACTCGTAGTCCACCGGCGCCCGCGCGCGCCCCCCGTCGCCGCGCTCCACGACGAGGCCGGCGGCGCCGGGCGGCGCGACGAGCGCGTGGAGCGCCCCGAGCACCTCCATCCGGCCGAGCGCCGCGCCGGGGGTGACGAGCGCAGCAGCGCCGGGCCCTTCGCGCCAAAGCCCCACCGTGGGCGCGCGGAGCGCCTGCGTGCCGTCCTCGCGGACCTCGAGGCGGGCGACGAGCGGCGGCACCTTCATCGCACCCCCTCCACCAGCACGTCGAGGTCGTGCAGGGACCAGATGCGCGGGTTCTTCACGCGGCGATGACCGATGGCCTGGTAGCTCGCCTCCACGCAGAGCTCGAGCCAGCTCCGGAGCTCGCCGAAGCGCACGATCTCGTCCGTGTCCAGGCGCTGCGCCGCGACCCAGGGGTCCATGTCCGCCTCGATGCGCGCCTCCGTCGCCTTCATGCCCTCCTCGATCTCGGCGCGTTCCGCCGGATCGTCCGTGAGGATGGCGAAGTCGTCGTCGAGCTTCGTGTTGTAGGTGGCGATGGCGAGCGTGCGCCCCTCCATCACGCTCTGCCGGCTGAGCACCGTCGAGAGCTGGAGGATGGGGTCGTAGGGCAGGCCGGCCATCGCGTAGTAGCCGGCCCCGGACGCCTTCCGGAGGAGCACCGTGAACATCGGCGTCGTGTTCGTGGAGTTCGTGTAGATGAGGCTCGACCCGTAGGCGAGGAGCCCCTGGGCCTCCGCCTCCGCGCCGATGTCGAAGCCGCTGATGTCCTGGAGCCAGAGGATGGGCAGGCCGTCGTCGTTGCAGGCCCGGCTGAAGGCCGCGAGCTTCGCGATGCCGCCGCGGTAGAGGGAGCCCGCGGGCTTCTTCTTCCCGAGGTGCTCCGGGTCGTCCACGAGCCCCTGCCGGTTGATCACGAAGCCTGCCCAGAGCCCGCCTACGCGACCGACGCCGGTGATCATCTCGCGGCCGACGTCCGGGAGCACCTCCCAGAAGAGGCTCTGGTCGACGAGGCGCGCGAGCACCTGCTCGGCGTCGTAGGCCTCGCGGTGGTCCTTCGGGAGGATCCCGCTCAGCTCCCGCGGCGGCTGGAGCGGCGCGATGCTGCCGGCGTCCCCGCGGTAGAAGGGCGCCGCGCTCGAGGGGAGGCGCTCGACCTCCCGGCGGATGCACGCGAGCAGCGTCTCGTCGTCGGGCACGCGCACGTCGGCGCAGCCCGAGCGATGCACGTGCACCTCGGGGCCGCCGATGCCCAGCGAGGTCATCTTCTGGCTCTTCGCGCCCTTGATGAGCGCGGCGCCCGCGATGACCATGTAGGCCTGCTCGGTCATGTAGACGCGGTCGCTGATGATCGGCATGTAGCCGCCGCCCGCGATGCAATCGCCGAACACGCCGGCGATCTGCGGCACGCCCTCGGCGCTCAAGAGCGCGTTCATCTTGAAGATGTGCCCCGCGCCCCTCGCGCCCCCGAAGGAGCGGCGCTGCTCGGGGAGGAAGAGGCCCGAGCAGTCGACGAGGTAGATGGTCGGCAGGCGGAGGCGCCGGGCCATCTCCTGGGCACGCTGGATCTTCTCCGGCGTCCGCGGCCACCACGCGCCGCTGGCGACCGTGTTGTCGTTGGCGATGACCATGCACCAGCGCCCGGCGATGCGCGCGAAGGCCGTGACCACCCCGGCGGCGGGGCTCCGGAGCTTGCCGAACTGCTCGCCGTAGTTGACGAAGGTGCCGATCTCGCGGGGCTCGGTGCCCGGGTCGATGAGGCGCGCGAGGCGCTCGCGCGCCGTGAGCTTGCCCTTGGCGTGGACGCGCTGGACGTACTTCTCGCCCCAGCCCGCCTGGACCTCGGCCCGGCGCTCCTCGAGCGTCGCCTCGAGGCTCCCCAGGGCCTCGCGCTGACGCCCGAAGGTGGCCTCGTCGAGGAAGCTCTCCCGCGGGGCGCCGAGGGGCCGGATCGGAACGTGCGCCATCAGCCCTCTTCCTTCGCCGGCCAGCCCGGGATGAAGCTCGTGTCGTAGGCGTTCGCGCGAAACGCCGCGTCGCGGAGGATGGCGACGTGCATCGGCGCCGTCGTCGGGAGCCCTTCGCAGACGAGCCCCTCGAGGGCCACGGCCAGGCGCTCGGCGGCCTCGTCGCGGGTCGCCCCGTGGGCGATCACCTTGGCGAGGAGCGAGTCGTAGAAGGGCGGGACGCGGTAGCCATCGGCGACGTGCGTGTCGACGCGGATGCCCTCCCCGGCCGGAACCTCCCAGCGCGCGATGCGTCCCGGCGCCGGCTTGAAGCCGTCCGAGGGGTCCTCGGCGTTGACGCGTGCCTCGATGGCATGCCCCTCGAGGACGACGTCGTCCTGGGTGAAGGCGAGGCGATGCCCGGCGCCGACGAGGATCTGCTGCTCGACCAGATCGAGGGGCACGAGGCCCTCGGGCGTCCGAACGCGGGCGCGCTCCTCGGTCACGCAATGCTCCACCTGGAGCCGCGTGTTCATCTCCATGAAGCGGAGGCGGCCGTCCCGATCGAGCAGGAACTCCATCGTCCCGGCGCCCACGTAACCGATGGCCCGGGTCGCGCGCACGGCCGCCTCGAGCGTGGCCGAACGTTCGGCCGGGTCCAGCCCCGGCGCCGGCGACTCCTCGATGAGCTTCTGGTGGTTACGCTGCACCGTGCAGTCGCGCTCCCCGAGATGCACCACGTTCCCGTAGCGATCGGCGAGGAGCTGGATTTCCACGTGGCGACCGCCGGTGACGAGGCGCTCGAGGTAGAGGCGATCGTCGGCGAAGGCCGCCATGGACTCGGCGCGCGCCTCGGCGTAGGCGCCCTCCACCTCGTCGGCGCTGCGCGCGATGCGCATGCCCCGGCCGCCGCCTCCGCTCTCGGCCTTGAGGAGCACGGGATAGCCGACGCGGTCGGCGACCTCCCGGGCCTCGTCCGGACCGCTGAGGATGCCCGCGGAGCCCTCGATGAGGCGAAGGCCGGCGGCGCCCATGGCGCGCTTGGCCGGCGTCTTCTTGCCCATCAGGTGCATCACGTGCGCGGGCGGGCCGAGGAAGGTGACGCCGTGGGTCTCGGCCAGCGTCGCGAAGAGCGGGTTCTCGGCGAGGAAACCCCAGCCCGGATGGAGCGCCGTACAGCCGGCCTGCGTGGCCGCCTGCACCAGGCGCACGGGGTCGAGGTAGCTCTGGTCGGAGCGCCCCGGGCCCAGCACGACGACCTCCTGGCCGGCGGCGTAGGGCGCGTCGCGGTCGGCCTCGCTGACGCCGAAGACCGGTGTCACGCCGAGGCGCTCGCACGTACGCGCGATGCGGGCGGCCACCTCTCCCCGGTTCGCCACGAAAAGCCGGTGAAACAGCTTCGGCATGGACGCGGCACGCTATCAAATGGCCGACGGGAGGGAACCACCCGCCCGGGGCGTCGTGAGCGAGCGCATGAGCGGACACGCCCGGGCGCGTCCGCGGCGGTAGCCCAGGGGGGTGCCCGAGCTTCCCGAGGCCGAGATCGCTCGGCGCATCGTCGAGGTCGCGCTCAGGGGCGCGCGCTTGGAGGCCGTCGCGCACGTCGACCCGCGCATGCTCCGCCGCATGCCCGAGCCCGAGCGCTTCGAGGGCGCGCTCGTGGGGCGGCGGCTCCTCGGGATGCGCCGCCACGGCAAGCACCTCGTCGGCGCCCTCGAGGGCGGTGGGAGCTGGTGGATTCACCTCGGCATGAGCGGGAAGCTCGTCGCGGACGAGTCGATGGACGCGATGCACCGCCACGCCCGGCTCGTCGTGCGGGCGGGCGCGACGCGCCTCTCGCTCATCGACCCGCGGCGCTTCGGGGCCACGGCGGCGGGGCCCCGGGCCGAGCTTCGCCGCTGGGCGGGTCTCGACGAGCTCGGGCCCGACGCGCTCGCCCTCATCGAGGACGCCGCGGGGTTCCGGGCCGCGTTCCACGGAGGGGCACGCCTCAAGGCCGCGCTCCTCGACCAGCGTCGCCTCGCCGGCGTGGGGAACATCCAGGCCGCCGAAGCGTGCTTTCGGGCGGGGCTCGACCCGGCGCGGCCCCTCTCGGCGCTGAGCGACGACGAGCGCGACGCGCTCCGTGAGGGCCTTCGCGCGAGCTTCGCGCATACCCTCGCGGCGACCCTTCCCGGCGAAGACGACGGCCACGTCGCCTACCTCTCGGACGGCGCCCACGTCGCCAACCCCTTCCTCGTCTACGGCCGCGAGGGTGAGCCCTGCACGCGCTGCACGACCCCCATCGCGCGGCGCCGCGAAGGGGGTCGGAGCACGTTTCATTGCCCCGGCTGCCAGCGCTGACGCCACGGCGAGACGCGCGCGACTCAGGCGGCGAGGTCGCGAAGCTGAGCGCCGAGCTTCTCCTTGGCGCGCTTCTCGAGCTGCCGGGCCCGCTCGCGGCTGACGCCGAGGGCGGCGCCGAGCGTGGCGAGGGTCTTCACGTCGTCCTCGTCGACGAGGAGGCGGTTTTCGATGATGAAGCGCTCGCGCTCGTCGAGAACCTCGAGGGCCCCGGCGAGGCGCGCGTCGAGCTCGCGCTTCCGCTCGTTGTGGATGGCCACCTCGTCGC
Organism: Myxococcota bacterium; assembly: GCA_038750805.1. GTDB lineage: Bacteria > Myxococcota_A > Polyangia > Polyangiales > Houyiibacteriaceae > CALCTH01. The sequence goes on along the minus strand of JBCDGX010000289.1, from coordinate 1,437 downwards.
TCTGCCGCACGTTGGCGACGAGGCCGTCGGCGAGCGTCTCCCGCCCGTCGTCATGGGCCGGCAGGTCGAGGCTGACGTCCTTGCCATCGAGGCGCGTCAGCAGGCTCTGGACCTTCTCCCGCGGCAGGTCGAGGCGCTCCGCGAGGAGCGTCAGGCGCTCGTCCGGGTCCCGCGTGAGCGACGCGACGCGCGCACGCTCGCGGCGAATGCGGAAGAAGAGCTTCGAACGGAAGGGCCCCCCGCCCGCGCCCACGAGGGTCTGCGAGCGGCACACGGTCTCGAGCACGTACGCCTTGATCCAGTGCCCGGCGTAGGTGACGAAGCGGACCCCGCGGTCGGGGTCGAACTTGCGGACGGCGTGCATGAGGCCGACCGAGCCCTCGGCGATGAGGTCACCGAGGGGCACGCCGTAGCGGCGGTAGCGGAGGGCGATGGCGGCCACGTAGCGGAGGTTGGCCTCGGCGAGCTTGTCTTGGGCCTGCTGGTCGCCCTCGCGTGCGCGACGGGCGAGCGCCACCTCTTCCTCGGCGCTGAGGGCCGGGATGGCGCGAACACGGTCGATGTATCGGCTGATGGAGGCGTCCTGCATCGTGCTCTTGGGACGTTGCACGGGACGTGCCGGTTACCGGAAAAGAATTCCCGAGCAATTTCTTACCATCAAACGAACTCGATCCACCGATTTATCGGTGACACCCACGCCTCGGTGCCCGGTTGGCCCGCCCTGCGCACCCATGTACCGTTGCCAAACGGGGACCCGGCACGGACATTTCGGTGATTCTCAGGGTCCCGAGACCTCGGTGACGGGGCCCTCCGGGGCGGCCTCGGGAGCCACCTCGACGTCGGCCCCCACGGCGTCCGAGACGCGCGCGAAGCCCTCCTGCCGGGCGCGGCGCGCCAGCCCCATCGCGACACGCTTGGGGAGCGCGGCGCCCTCGTAGACGAAGCCCGTGTAGGCCTGCAGGAGCGTGGCGCCCGCGCGGATGCGCGCCCAGGCATCGTCCGGGCCCGCGATGCCGCCGACGGCGACGAGCACGAGCCGGTCACCGACGCGCCCGCGCAGCCGCCGCAGCATGGCGAGGGAGCGCTCGCGGAGCGGGCGACCGCTGAGCCCTCCGTTTCCGAGAGCCTCGACGGCGGCCGGATCGCTCTCGAGGCCGCCTCGGTCGATGGTCGTGTTCGTCGCGATGATGCCGTCGAGGCCGAGCTCGAGGGCCATGTCCGCGACGGCGTCGACGTCTTCGTCCGCGAGGTCCGGGGCGATCTTCACCAGCAGGGGGACGCGACGCCCGTCCGGCCGCGGCGTCCGGTCGAGCGCGTCGCGCACGGCGCTCAGGAGCGGGGCGAGCTTCGTGACGGCCTGGAGGTTTCGGAGCCCCGGCGTGTTCGGCGAGCTCACGTTCACCACCAGGTAGTCCGCGTAGGGGGCGACGCGCTCGG
>JBCDGX010000288.1:0-7266 GCA_038750805.1 Myxococcota bacterium | reverse complement strand
CGCAGGCGAGCAGCAAAACGATGCTCGATACTCCACGACGCATGCCATGAGCGTACCCGCTCCCCGGGCCGCCGCGGCCGGGCTCAGCGATCCAACCGAGGTCCGCCGGCCTGGCCGCAACCGCTCTGGCCTCAACAACCCCTGATCGCGGCCGACGCGGCGTTTTCCCCACTCCCTCAGAGGAGCGGGCGCACCAGGCTCATCAGCGCGATGGCGAAGAGCATCGCGAGGCCCGCGCGGCGGAGGACCTCCGGGCTCCAGTGGCGCGTGAGGTAGAGCCCGAGGCGCACGCCGACGAAGAGCACGGGGACCATGGAGGCGCCGATGCCGACGAAGCGGAGGACGCCCGTCCCGAACTGGGCGCTGAGCAGGGCCGTCACCACGGGCATGGCGAGGCAGAACTGGGACCAGAGGAAGGCCCGGGTCACGTCCCGCTCCCAGCGGTGGGCGAGGGCGTAGAAGACGAGGGGCGGACCGCCCATGCCGACGAGGCCGCCGAAGAAGCCCGCGAGCAGGCCCGCGACGCCGAGCCAGACGAAAGGCAGGCGCTCGCGCGGCGCCGGGCGGAAGGCGAGCTGAGCGAGGAGCGCGGCGAGCACCATCGCTCCGACGCCCTGCTTCACCGTGGCGTCCGAGGTGCCGACGAGGAGCGCCATGCCCGCGATGCCGGCGAGAGCACCCACCGCCTGGAACGCCCCCAGCACGAAGGTGCGGCGCCAGACCACGTGCCGGCGCATCAGCCAGGTGCCGTAGGCCGTCTGGAAGAGCGAGGCCCCGATGACCAGCGCGACGGCGTGCGGCAGCGGGTGCCCGAGCCACACGAGGAGCGGGATCGACACGAGGCCCATGCCGAAGCCGATGGCGCTCTGCACCGTCGCGCCGAAGCCCAGCACGGCGGCGATGCCCGCGAGCTCCGGCAGGCTCATGCGTCCGGCGTGGGCTCGCCCTCCAGCTCCCGCGCGACCTCGAGGAGCGAGGGCTCGGTGCGGGCGAGGGGCATGGAGCCGTGGATGGCGGCGGCCGCGAGGTAGGAGCGGGTCACGAGCATCATGCCGAGCGCCATCATCAAGAGCGTCGAGGGGCTCGTCGGGGCGTAGCCCGCCGCGGCCAGGCTGAGGATGCCCAGGGCGAGCTGGCGTCGCGCCGGCGTGGGCGCGAAGAGGCCCGCGAAGGCGGCGGTGAGGAGCACGGCGAGCACCGTGAGGTAGAGCGTCGGCGCCCGCCGGAGCAGGAGCTCGAGGTGCGTCGCGCCGTAGAGAACGTCCTCGAAGGCCGTCCCCGAGGTCGCCCGGCGGAACACCGTGCCCACGAGCAGCGGCAGGGCGCCCACGAGGCCCGCGACCATGGTGACGAGGATGCGCCGGACCCGCGGCAACGGCGTCGGGAAGGCCGAGCGTGCGAGCATCGCGAGGCCGAGGAGCCAGGTCACCTCGCCCGTGCGCCGGAGCGCCTGGCTCACGGGGTAGGCCCAGGTGACGGCCCCCTCGACGACCTGGAGCACGCCCGCGCCGAGCGCCGCGAAGGCCGTCAGCGTCAGCGCCACGAGGCCGATGCGCATCGTGCGCGGCGCCGGCCAGCGGAAGGCCGAGCCGCCGAGGAGCATCACCATCACGTGCGCCGCGCCTAGCGCGAAGAAGACCACCCGGGGCGTCGTGCGGGCCTCCGGGAGCATCGCCGCGAGGAGCGTCGTCGGCAGGAAGATGCCCGCGAAGCTCGCGATGCCGACGCGCTGGGACACGGGGAGCTGGCGCCCGGGGCGGAGGAAATCGACGACGGCGAGGCTCATCGCCACGATCCCCGCCAGCGCCGCGAGGTTCCGCACGAGGTCGCCGAGCTGCGCGATGCGCACGAGCGAGGCGTGGCTCAGCGCCCCCTCGCCGGACGCCGCCAGCCGGAGGGTCAGCCGGCTGAAGAGAAAGTCCGCGTAGGCCGCCAGGGCCGCGAGGCCGGCGAGGAGCGGCGCCCGTTCCGGGCTTCGCGCATCCGCCCCTGCCTCGCTCATTCGCCGATCACCGCTCCGCTCGCCACGCGCCTCGCGCGGGCGGCGGCAAGCTACCGCCCGGCGCCCCTGCCCGCAATCGGGGAGGTCCCGCGGGGCCCGGGTGGCGTGCGCGTCCCGCCGCCGGTGCTTGCCTCGCCGCCCGGCCCCGCGCTACGCCGGCGGCGATGACCGTCACGTCCCTGCCCATGTCCCCCGGCGCCTCCCGTCGTCGCTGGACCGTGAAGGAAGCCCGCGCGATCCACGAGCTGCCGCTCATGGAGCTGCTCTTCCGCGCCCAGGCCGTGCACCGGGAGAACCACCCACCGGACGCCGTGCAGCTCTGTACGCTCCTCTCGATCAAGACGGGCGCGTGCCCCGAGGACTGCTCCTATTGCCCGCAGAGCGGCCGGCACGGGACGGACCTCGAGCCCGAGCGGCTCCTGAGCGTCGACGAGGTGCTCACGAAGGCGCGCCTCGCCCGCGAGAGCGGCGCGACGCGCTTCTGCATGGGCGCGGCCTGGCGCGACGCCCGCGAGGGCAAGCAGTTCGAGCAGGTGCTCGACATGGTGCGGGGCGTCCGGGACCTCGGCATGGAGGCCTGCTGCACGCTCGGCATGCTGACGGACGAGCAGGCGGCGCGGCTCAAGGACGCCGGGCTGACGGCCTACAACCACAACCTGGACACCTCGAAGGAGTTCTACGGGGAGATCATCTCCACGCGGAGCTACCAGGAGCGCCTCGACACCATCGAGCGCATCGCCGGCGCCGGCATCCACGTGTGCAGCGGCGGCATCATCGGCATGGGCGAGACCCTCGGCGATCGCCTCGGCATGCTCGTCACGCTCGCCAACCTGCAGACGCCGCCGGAGAGCGTGCCCATCAACGCGCTCGTCGCCGTGAAGGGCACGCCCCTCGAGGACCGGCCGCCGGTCAAGCCCCTCGAGCTCGTCCGCATGTGCGCGACGGCGCGCATCATGGTGCCCTCGGCGATGGTGCGGCTGAGCGCCGGGCGCTCGCGCCTCTCGAAGGAGGCCCAGCTCCTCGCCTTCATGGCCGGCGCCAACAGCATCTTCTACGGCGACAAGCTGCTCACGACGGGCAACCCGGACGTCCGCGAGGACATGGAGATGCTCGCCGAGGCGGGCATGCGGGCGCTCGTACCCGAGGACCCGACCAAGGGCGTGCCCGCGAGCTCGGCGCCGCTCCCCGCCCAGCCGGCCGCCCTCGCCGACGCGGAGTAGGCGTGCGTCCTTCCGCCGCCCTCCTGTGCGCGCTGGCGCTCATCGCCTGCGATGACGAGCCCGCCGCCACGACGGGCCGCGCGGAGGCGCAGGGGACGGACGCGCCGGCCGCCGAGCGCGCCCCGACGGGCGGGCGCCCGACGCTCGTTTACGATCTGCTCGCGCACGCCGAGCGCGCCGAGCTGCGCCAAGGTGCGACGCGGGTCGTGGACCTCGGCGCGCGGGCGGCCCACCAGCACCCGCTCGGGGGCTGGCCCACGCGCGTGGGGCCCGACCACGCCTTCGAGGACGGGACGAGGGCCCTGCTCATGCGCGGCGTCACGGGCGAGCTCGTCCTCCCCCCGCACCCCGAGGGCGCCGAGCTCCTACTGCGCGGACGCGCCTTCGGCGACGGACGCACGACGGTCTACGTCGACGGCGAGACCGTCGGGCACGTGCGCTTCCCGACCGACGGGAGCTTCGCGGTGGCGCGGGTCACGCTGCCGCCGGCGGCCGCGGGCGAGCACCGCTTGCAGCTCCGCGTGCCGCGCCGCGGCCGCGACGGGGACGTGCGCGCGGGCCTCGCCCTCGACTGGCTCCGGATGGGGCCGCCGTCCGACGGGGAGCCGGCGCCGCCGCTCGCGGATCCGCGCCGCCTGAGCGCCGGCTGGAGCGCGAGCTGGGCCCTCGACGTGCCCGCGGAGGCGCAGCTTCTCTTGCGCTCCCGGGGCCGCGTGCGGGTGCGGGCGCATCGCGACGGGCAGGCCCCGCGGGACCTCGGCGCGCACGGCGACGCCGGCGAGGCCCGGGACGTGGCCATCGAGCTCGCGGCCCTCGCCGGGGACGTCGCGCGCCTCGAGCTGAGCGCCGAAGGGGACGCCACGCTCGAGGCGGCCCGCGTGGTCGTGCGGCAGACCGCCCCGAACGTTCGGCCGCTCACGCGCCGGCCGAAGAACGTCCTCATCTTCCTCGTCGACACGGTGCGCGCCGACAAGCTGAAGCCCTTCAACGCGGAGACGCGGGTCACGACGCCGGGCCTCGACGCCTGGGCGGGCGCGGCGGCGGTCTTCACGCAGGGGAGCACGCCGGAGAACTGGACCAAGCCCAGCGTGGCCTCGCTGCTGACGGGGCTCATGCCCTGGGAGCACACGGCGACGAGCGGCGAGGCCGTGCTGCCGGGAAGCGTCGAGACGCTCGCCGAGCGCCTGAAGGAGAAGGGCTTCCGGACGGCGGGCTTCGTCACCAACGGCTACGTCTCCGGCGCCTTCGGCTTCCGGCAGGGCTGGGACGATTGGCGCAACTACATCCGCGAGGGGCGCCGGAACCAGGCGCGCTTCGTCGCGGCGGACGTGCTCGAGTGGCTCGACCGGCGCGTCGCCGAGCGCGACGCCGGCGAAGGGCGGCCCTTCTTCCTCTACGTGCACACCATCGACCCGCACGTGCCCTACCTGCCGCCGCAGGAGCTCCTCCGGCAGTACGACGACGCGCCCTACGACGGGCCCGTCAGCTTCGCCCGGGACCGGGAGCTGCTCGAGAAGATCAAGGTGGGCCGGCTCCGCTTGGACGCGCGGGACAAGCGCCGCCTCGAGGCGCTCTACGACGCCGAGATCACCTATCACGACGCCCATTTCGCCGCGATCCTCGAGGGCCTCGACCGGCGCGGCTTCGGCGACGAGACCGTGGTCGTCTTCACCTCGGACCACGGCGAGGAGATGTTCGACCACGGCTCCGTCGGCCACGGGCACAGCCTCTACGACGAGCTCACGCACGTGCCCCTCGTCATCGACGTGCCCGGGCTGACCGACGCGGGCATGCGCGACGCGCGCGGCGCGGGGCTCCAGGACGTGGTGCCGACGGTGCTCGACGCGCTCGGGCCCGAGGCCGTGGGGCCGCTCCCCGACGACCTCTCCGGCGTGTCGTTGCTCCCGCAGCTGCGCGGTGCGCTCCCGGCGGCGCCGCGGCCCATGGTCGCGGGGTTCATGGAGGGCTGGCGGAGCGTGGCCATCGGGCGCTGGAAGCTGATCCAGCGGACGCACCGGCGCTTCATGCTCTTCGACCGCGTGGCCGATCCCGGCGAGCGGAACGATCTCTCAGCCGAGCGTCCGCTCGTCGTGCGCTGGCTCCGGGGCATGCTCGGGCTGGCGCTCGCGGGCCAGGACGGGCGCGCGGTGCAGCGCCGGCGACGGAGGCACGTCGCCGAGACCACGGACATCGACGAGGAGCTCGACGCGCAGCTCCGCGCGCTCGGCTACGTGGGCACGCAGCGGCGATGACCTCAGACGCCCGAACGGAGACCCCCGCCCGTGACTGACAAGACCCCCGATGCGCCGAAGCGCGGCGTCTCGGGCCGCGCCTTCGCGCCGGCCTTCGGCCTCGCCCTCCTCGCCGCCGTCGGCGTCGCGCTCTTCTTCTGGTTCGAGGGGCGGGAGCCCCACGGGCCGATCTACGCGGCCGTGCCCGCGCCCGATGGCGGCGTGGTGCTCGTGCGTCAGGGCTACGAGGAGCGGGGCTACGCGCACCTGGTCGTTCGCGGGCCCGAGGGGCTCCGCTGGTCCGAGCCGCTCTTCGGGCTCCAGGAGGACGACCGGCACCGCGAGGACGGGCTCCTCGTCCGCGAGGGCGTGGTCTTCGTCCGCGCCCGCGGGGCCCGGGGGCACGCACAGCTTCACGCCTACGACCTCCAGACCGGCGCGCTGCTCTGGCGAGGGCCCCAGCCGACGCGCGAGGGCGCGGACGCGCCGCCGCCCTTCCAGGGCCGTCCGCTGCATGCCGCCGGGGACGTGATCTTCGACGTGCACGGCGCCGGCCCCGTCGAGGTGATCGTCATCGACGCGGGGAGCGGCGAGGCGCGCTCGCGCGTGGAGCTCCCCGGCGACGAAGGTCCGCATCGCGCCTGGGTCGAGGGCGAGCGCCTCTACCTGGACGCGGGCACGGGCTACTTCAGCAGCGTCGGCACGGACGGTGGCGTGCGCCGGCAGCCGCTCGTGCCGGTTCATCAGCTCCAGCGCGTGGGGGAGGCGCTCACCGGGCGCATCGGGCGGCGCGCGCTGCCGGACGCCGAGGCCTCCCTGAGCCGGCTCGGGCGCGTGGACCGCGCGCTCGTTCGCGGGGGGGACGTGGTCGCGCTCCTCGACGGCGCGGAGGTGCAGGCGCTGCGCGTGGCCGGGCTCGTCGGCGCCGGCGTCGGGACGGTGCGCGGCGCTCCGGCGCTCGCGCTCTTCGACGCCGAGCGCTGGGTGCTCGTGCGCCAGGGCGACCTCGAGGCCATCGGCGGTCCCGAGGGCGAGGAGCGCCTCTCCTTCGAGAAGGTGGACGCCGACGCCGCGCTCCCGCCCGCCGCGCCGGCGCCTGCCCCGGAAGCGCCGGAGGACGCGCCGGCCGAAGCGGAGGCCGAGGCCGACGCGCCCGCCGAGGCGGCGCCCGAGGCACCGGCCGTGCCCGACCCCTGACGCTCAGAGCTTCGGGAGCTGGAGCGCCCGGTCCGCGACCATGCTCATGAGCAGGTTGTTGAACACGTAGACCGTGCCTTCACGGAGCTTCCGCTCGACGTGGTACTCGCTCGCGAGGCCCCAGCCGCCGAAGGCCGTGAGCGCCGCGCGCGTGGTCTCCCAGGCGGCCTCGGAGGCGAGCACCTTGGCCATGGCCGAGCGCGCCACCGCGTCCTCGCCCCGCTCGGCGAGCGCGAGGGCGTCCCAGCGCACGAGATCCGCCGCCTCGACCTTCATGTAGGCCTGCACGAGCGGGTACTGGATGCCCTGGTGCACGCCGATGGGGCGACCCTTCGTGACCCGCTCCCGCACGTGCGCGAGGCTCCGGTCGAGAAGGAAGCGCGCGTTCCCGATGGCCTCGGACGCCGCGAGCGCCCGGCGCACCACGAAGCCGTCCGAGAGGCATTTCACGCCCTGGCCGGCGGGGCCGATGCGCGCCGAATCGGGGACGCGGAGCCCGTCGATGAAGAGGCTCGTCGTCATGCGATGCGCGACCAGATCGATGGGGTGGCGAACGACCTTTTCGCCGACCTCCTCGAGGTCGGGGAGGAAGATCGTCGTGCCCTCCTCGGCGCGG
>JBCDGX010000287.1:0-7271 GCA_038750805.1 Myxococcota bacterium | reverse complement strand
GCACGAAGAGGCGCCCCCCACCGGGCGCGACCCAGGCCCAATCGGCCACGCCCCCCGTCGCGACGAAGCGGGTGAGCACGCGGGCTCCGTTCGGCGGCGTCGACCCGCCGCGGGCCCAGAAGCCGACGACGCCGCGGCGGTAGCTCAGGTCCTTGGCCGCGACGCCCGCCGTGATGGGATGCGCCTCCGCGAGCTCGAGCATCCACCCCGCCGCGGAGCCGTCGCCCGACGGTCGGTAAGGCGCTAGCGCCGAAAGGAACGGGCGCGCGAAGGGGCCGTTCACGGCGAGGGCGCCGCCTCGCGAGAGGAAGGCGTCCCAGACCGCACGTCGCTCGCCGAGGTGGCGCTCGTCGAGGTGCTGGCAGAAGAGCACGCCGGCCACGTCCGCGAGGTCCTCGGGCCGGAAGGCGTACTGGTCGATGACGCGAATGGCCGTGCCGGGCGGCGGCTCGGCGATGCTCCGCGCGAGCGCGACCGTGTTCTGGAGAAAGAGGAAGCGCGCCATCGTCCGGCGAGAGACTCTAGCTCCTTCGCGGGCGCGCGGTGCTCAGGGCGCAGGGTTCGCAGGCGCACCGATGGGCGTGCGCGGCGTCAGCACGCCGGCCCAAGCGCTCCGATAAGCCCACGCGAGGAAGGCCGGCGCCGCGAGCACGAACACCGAGATCCCCACGTCGTGACCCGGCGTGAGGACGAAATGGAAGAGCGCGATGTTGATGGCGACCGGCGCTAGCAACAGGAGCGCAAGCGGCACGAAGCGGTTCGCGAGGAGCATCAGCCCGGCCACGAGCTCCGTGACCTTGATCAGCGGGAAGAGATAGCCGCTCCCGATCATCGCGGCGAGCAGCGGGATCGACGACTCTTCGCCGCCCTCGCCCCCGCCTCCGAGCAAGGTCGCGAAGAACGACCCTCCGGCGAACACGAAGAGCAGCCCGAGGAGGGTCCGCACCACGTGCACCGGAAGGTGCTTCCGCCACGTGCCCGGCGCGGCCGGCGTCCCGGCATGTTCCTCGGCGGATTCCACGACTGCTTCACTCATGACGACGTCCTCTCGCCCCGCCGAGGCTGAGTATTGAAAATGACTTTCAACGTCAAGAGGTCAATGGGGAGGTCCGCCTCCTGGCCGGCGTCGATGCGCGCCCGACCAAGGGCGCCCTACGGCTCCCGCGAGGCGAGCGCGCGGAGTCCGTCGAGGGCGACGCGCACGGCGTCGTCCGAGGGCCCCGGGGGGCGTCCGGGTGGGCTTCGCACGTGGCGCGTCGGGCGCACGGGCGCGGCGTCGGCGTGGTTTCCGTTCGCTCGCACGAACTCGGCGCTCGAGATCTCCAGCGTCAGCCCGGAATGCCGAAGCTCGGTCCGGTAGACCTCGCCGAAGTAGTTGGGGGACGACGACGTCGGTTCGCCGACGAGCATCGCGAGGCCGAAGTCCTCGGCCGCGTTCGCGGTCATCATCGCGGCCGAGAGCGTGTCGCGCCCGATGAGGAGCACGGCGGGTCCCTGGAAGCGCGGGCCCAGCGACGGCCGCGCGACGACCTCGGGCACCTCCACGAAATCCGTGCCGGGCTCGGCACGGAGGTAGCCCTCGAACGCCGTTCCGCTCCACTGCTCCCGGAGATAGGCCTGCATTTCGCGCGAGACCCTCCAGCGTTTCTGTCCGAAGAGGCGGTAGGGGCGGTCCGAGAGATGGCTCAGGAGCAGGTCGCCGACGTAGGTGCTGCCACCGCGGTTGTTCCGGAGGTCGACCACCACGCCCGACGCCTCCGTGGCGTCGAGCCAGCGAAAGAGCGAGACGAAGAACGCCTCCACCTCATGGTCGGTGCCCGTCATCGTTCGGAGGGCGAGGTACACGGCGCCACCTGGAAGCGCTGCGACGCGCGCCGGGAGTCGGGGGGAGGAAGCGGGGGGGGACACCGCGGGAAGACGACGGCGCGTGCCGTCCGGGAGGGTCAGGGTCAGCGGAAGCCCGCCGTCCTCGGAATCCCGTGCCTCGTCCACGAGGAAGGCGAGGACCGACCCGAGGGCCTGCTCCTTCCGGGCCTCTCCGGCTCCGCTGGCGAGGGCCAGGCATCGCGCCACCCACGCGGGACCCGGGTGGTGGAGGAGCTCTTCCACACGCGAGCCCGCAGGCGCCCCCGGGAGGTCCGCTGCCAGGTAGAGCGCACCCCGGTGGGCGACCAGCGCCAAGGGTGGGGAGCGCGGTCCGGGGGGCCGAAGACCGGTATGGCCGTCCGCCACGCGCGCCAACACCGGGGCGAGGCGTTGATACAGCTCGGCGCGCGTGAGCTCCGCGGGCAGGTTCCGGCGAACGTCCTCGAACGCCGCCTCCAGGACCGCATGCGAGACGTGCCGCGCCGGCTCTGGGTGAATGGCAAAGAGCAGCCCCTCGGCGCGCGCGATGTCCTCCAGCGCCTCGGCGCGCGCGAGGGGGGCTTGGCCGACGGCGGCGTCTTCCGCCGAGCACCCGGCTCCGATCAGGGTCGTGGCCCAGAGCGCGAAGGCGCGCGTCGACGAACCGCTCCTCACGCCATTGCTTAGCGAATATGAAAGTCACTTTCAATAAGAAGGCCCAGGTGGATCCGTGAGCATCGTTCGCGAACCGTTCAAAGCTCGAAAGCACGACCGTACGGTCACCTGATGAGTTCGCGCCCGGGGCCCACGCCGAGCGACACCCGGCACGTGTTTCTGCGTCGGGCGACGGAGTCCCTCGTGCTCCTCCGCCTCGGCCCGAACTTCGACGAGGACGGGCTCGTGGAGCTCGAGGCCCGGCTGGCCGAGCTGCGCGCGCACGCCACCGTGCCCATCGTCTTCGTGAGCGACCTGCGGTGGCTGCCCATCCTCAAGCCCACCGTCAGCGACGGGCTCGTGTCCATCCTCCGGAGGGACAACGCCGCCGTCGAACGCGCCGCGATCTTCGTGGGCTCGGGGACCCTGACGCTTCAGATGACGCGCATCGTGCGCGAGGCGAACCACCCGGGGCGGGCCGTGTTCTCGGACGGCGCGTCCTCCCTCGACTTCCTGCGTCGCTCCCTCGACGAGTCGGAGATGCGCATCGCCGAGTCCTTCCTCGCCCAGGAGTACCCATGACCGAGCCCCGCGCCTTCGCCGTCGACGAGACCCTCACGCTCACGGTCCACGAGAGCGGTGCGGGCGCGCCGACCATCGTCTGGCTCCACGGCTGGATGGCCACGCCGGCGGTGTTCGAGGCGCTGCAGGCGCGCGTGGACCTGGGGCGCTCGATGGTCCTCGCGCAGCGCGGCGCGGCGGGGCCGGCCGCGAGCTACGCGATCCCCGACCACGGCCGGGACGTGCTTCGCGTGCTCGACATGGCCGGCGTCGATCGCTTCGCGCTCGTCGGGCACAGCATGGGCGCCAAGACGGCGCAATGGGTCGCGTCGGAGGCGCCGGAGCGGGTTCAGGCGCTCGCGCTCGTCAACCCCGTGCCGGCGGGCGCGCTACCGCTCCCGGACGAGCTCGCCACGCTCTTCCGCGGCGCGGGCGGGAACCGCGAGTCCTTCGCCACCATCCTCGGCATGGCCAGCCCCGAGCTCGCGACCAGCGACCGCGACGCGCTCGTCGAGGCCGCCATGGGGATCCCCGCCGAGGGCATCGCCCAGAGCTTCGACGCCTGGAGCCTCGAGGACCATGCGGAGCGGCTCTCGGCGATCCGATGCCCGACGCTCATCGTCGGGAGCGACGACGCCTTCCTTCCCCGGGAGCTCCTCGAGGGCGCCATCCAGGCGAAGATCGCGGGCAGCGAGCTCACGATGATCGACGGAGCGGGCCACTACCTGCCCCTCGAGCGGCCCGACGCGCTCTGGCAGGCGCTGGGCGCGTTCTTGCGCCGCGTCACCGGCTGAGCACCGCCCGGGGCGCGCCTCTCGCTCAGGCTGTCCCGAAAGCGATCGTCGGCGCCGGCTTCGCCGCCCGGACGTGTGTGTGCTTATGCGTCTGGACGGTAGAGGATCTCGGTGCGGGGGCTACTCGAGCAGGAAGGCCGCTTCGCGCGAGCTGTAGGTCGTCCGGAGCACGCCTCCCGCGTCCGTCCCGTCGATAGACTCGGTCTCCCACCAGCGCCGGAGCACCAGCACGGTCTCGCCGGTCGGGAGGTCGCGGAGCTCGTCGCCGCTCAGCACGATGCTCGTCGCGCCTGCGAGCCGTGTCTCCCAGCGCTTGAAGAGCAGTCTATTCGCTCCGTGCGCGGCGACCGCGGCCATGGACTCGCCCGCCTGGAGGGGGAGTCCCTCCCACGCCACCTCGAGGCTCGCTCCGTCGCGGGCCACAACCCTCGGAAAGCCTGCGGGCACCTCGACCGGTGCCGGTGAGGGTGCCGCGTTCACGAAGGTCGTGCCGTCGAGGTCCGTGTAGGTGAAGGCACCCGCGAGAACGCCGCTTCGCGGCGCGTCGTACCAGTCGAGCACCGCGTCGAAACCGAGCTCTCGGCCAGCGAAGGACACGCGCGCGCCCTCGGAGAGCAGGAGCGGCGTCCCGAGTGGGTTGCCCAGACGGAACTGGGCCCGACCGAACGTCGTGTCGCTCTCGGCGTCCACGTAGAGCCAGTAGCTCGTGTGGATACGGCTCTGGTTTACGGCGTCCGAGCTCTCGGACGCGACGCAACCGTCATTGTCCTCCATGCCGAGGCAGAGCGTGGCGAGTACGGCGATGAGCAGGACGCGAAGTCCCCGCGCGTTCGTTTGGGTCATGGCCCGCCGCCAGTGCAACGGCTGCGCCATGGTCCGCGGCAGGTCGAATATGGCCTCTTGGGATCCTCGAATCGCGACGAGTGCGATCGCCGGGGACACGCCAAAGGCGTCGATGCGATCGCCGGGGACGCGCTCAGGACTCGCTTCGCGCCTTCACCTTCTGGAAGTAGCGACGTGCCACGCCTGCTCCCTCGGCCGCGTGCGTGACGTTCCCACGATGCCGCTCGAGCATCGCGTGCACATAGCGGCGCTCGAACTCCTCCTGCAGGCGCTGTCGCGCCTCCTTGAGCGGGAGCGCGAGGATGGGCGCGACCCAGTCGCCGTCGATCGCCGGGACGGGATCGAAGCTGGCCAGCTCTCCCAGCGCGAGCCGACGGGCGATCGCGTTCCGGAGCTCGCGCACGTTGCCGGGCCAGGCGTGGGCCTCCCATCGCCGGAGCAGCGACCGCGGCAGGTCGGCTCGCTCGCCGCCAAGCTCTTCCCAGAATGCGTACGCCAACGCCGCCACGTCGCCGCGCCGGACGCGCAGGGGTGGAAGCTCCACGCGGCCCACGGCGAGGCGATGAAAGAGGTCGTCGCGAAATCGCCCCTCCTCCACTTCGCGGTCGAGGTCCCGGCGCGTGGCCGCGATGATGCGCACATCGGCCCTCGCCCCTTTCGCGGCGCCCACTGGTCGGGCCTCGCCGCGATCGATCGCCCGCAGGAGCTTGGGCTGGAGCGCCGGCGCGAGGTCCCCGATCTCGTCGAGAAGTAGGGTCCCGCCGTCAGCCTCGAAGAAGACGCCCTTCCGCGCCTCCGTTGCACCGGTGAAGGCGCCGCGCACGTGCCCGAAGAGCTCGGCTTCCATCAGGGTGGCCGGCACCACCGTGCAATCAAACACGACGAAGGGCCCATGGGACCGAGGACCTTCTTCGTGGATCGCCTCGGCAAGGGCTTCCTTCCCGGTGCCCGTTTCTCCTTCGATCACCAGGGGAATCGCGCTCAGCGCAAGGCGCTCGCAGAGCGGGTAGAGGCGGCGCATGGCCAGGCTCTCGCCACGCAGTCGGCCGAAGGTACGGCGGGGCGCAGGTTCCACGCCGGCGCCCACCTCTGCCGAAATGCGGAGCTCGGATTGCCCGAGTCGGAGCGTGGCCGGCGGCTCCACCGAGGCCTCGACGATGCGTACATCGTTCACGAAGGTCCCGTTGGTCGAGCCAAGGTCGCGTAGGCGCAGCGTTCCGCCCTCGAGCTCGAGGGCGACGTGCCGCCGGGACACCGACGGGTCGTGCAGCCGGAGCGTGCAAGCTGCGCTCGTTCCGACCAGCACTCGCCCGGGGTGGCTGCCGTCCAGAAGCACCTGGGCGCCGGCGTCTTCGCCGCTCGCGACCACGACCGATACAGCGTCGAACGAAGGCCGTGTCGCCGGCGCGTGGCGAAAGGTCTCGGCCACGCCGCGAGTAAACGGCCGTTCTCGAAGCGTGTAAAGCAGCCTCCTGCTTGCGGCGTTTCGGGTGGGTCTCTACCGTGACGGTGGCGGAGCCCTCCTTGCGACGAGATGCCGGCGTGGACCCAGCGATGATGGCCTCCGGGAGCCCGACGCGGCTCGGTCGCTACGTGCTGCACGAAGCGCTGGGCGTCGGCGGCATGGCGACCGTTTATCGCGGTGAGCTGCAGGCCATCGCTGGCTTTCGTCGGGCCGTCGCCGTCAAGGTGCTTCACCCGCACCTTCGTACCGACCCGAAGGTCGTGCGCGGCTTCCTTCGTGAGGCGCGCCTCGCGGCACGGCTCAGGCATACCAACGTCGTCCCGGTTCTCGACGTGGGTGAGGTGCCGGAAGGCGTCTTCTTGGTGATGGAGCTTTGCGACGGGGTCACGCTCGGTGAGCTGCTCGCCGCGAGCGCGGGCGGCACGCGCGCCGCCCTCGGTCTTCATGCACTGACGGAGGCGCTGGCCGGGCTGCACGAGGCCCACGAGCTACGTGGCGACGACGGCGCCTCCCTCGGGCTCGTTCATCGCGACTTCACCGTGAACAACATCCTCGCCGACCGACGAGGCGCCGTTCGCCTAGCCGACTTCGGCATCGCTCGAACGAGCCGCGGGCCCATCGTCACGACTCAGCCCGTCGTGAAGGGCACGCTCCCCTACCTCGCGCCCGAGCAGGTGCGCGGGGCGGAGCTCGACCGGCGGACAGACGTCTTCGCCGCAGGGTCGGTCGCCTTCGAGGTCCTCACGGGCCGGCCGCTCCAGGACCCGGCCGCCGAGCCCACTCTAACGCTCGCGCGGATCGCCGCCGGCGAGCATGCGAGCACGCGGGAGCTCGCGCCCGGTGCTCCGGATGCGCTCCACGACGCGATCGAATGGGCTCTACGCCTCGACCCCGCGGAGCGCTGCCCGGACGCTGACGCACTCCGCCGAGCGATCCTGGATGCGACGGGGCCGAGCGCCACCGGCCGAGCGGCGGTCGCGGCTGCCGTAGAGCGTGCGCTCGAGGCCCAGCAGAGCGATGGGGCTGGGCCGGCGGCTGCCACGCGCGGCCCCGCCGCGCGAGCGTCGGTTCCCGAGTCGGGGCAGACGCCGCCGCGCCGCACCCGGGTT
>JBCDGX010000286.1:0-7282 GCA_038750805.1 Myxococcota bacterium | reverse complement strand
GGAAGCCCGCACCCAGCGCGTCGGCGACAAGCTCGAGGAGATCATCCAGCAGCGCATCGTCGAAGGACGCCTGACGCTCCCGAGCATGCCCATGGTCGCCCAGCGCTGCCTCCAGATGCTCGACGACCAGGACTTCACCTTCCCGAAGGTGGCCAAGGAGCTCGAGAAGGACCCGCTGCTGGCCTCCCAGCTCCTCCGCATCGTGAACAGCCCCATCTACGGCGGCCGCGGACGCATCGAGTCCATGAGCCAGGCCGCGAGCCGCCTCGGCATGAAGCCGCTCCGCATGCTCCTGACGCAGATGAGCGTGCGCGCGGTCTTCCAGTCGAAGGAGCCGCGCATCGAGCAGAGCTTCCGGGCGATCTGGGAGCATTGCCTCGCCGTCGGCATCATCGCCCGCGAGCTCGCCTCGAACCTCGAGGGCGCTCCGCCGAAGGACGCCGTCTACCTCGCCGGGCTCCTCCACGACGTCGGCAAGCCCGTGGTCGGCGCGATGCTCCTCGAGGTCGAGCGCCAGCTCATGAGCGACCTCGGCGAGCCCTGGATGACCGACGAGCTCTGGTACCGCATCGTCGACAACTGCCATCAGGGCGTCGGCCGCGTGCTCGCGGACCGCTGGGGACTGCCGGAGCTCGTCCGGGACGGCATCTCGAAGTTCCACGCCTACGAGCTCGGCGGGGCGAGCTCGATCTCGAACCTCCTCCGCTACGCGAACGCGCTGGCGCGACGCGAGGGCGTGGACCTCGGGCGCATCGACGCCGAGCAGACGCTGAAGACCATCGAGCAGGGCCGCGACCTGCTCGGTACGGACGACGCCCTCGAGGCCGAGATCACGACGGAACTCCGCACGAAGGTGCAGTCGCTCACCGGCGAGCAGCCGCGACGCTCGAAGATGCCCCCCGCGCTGAAGCGCAAGACCGCGGCGACGGCCCCGACGGGCCGTCGCCGGCGACGCTGAGCGCGCCCGGCCGTTGTTCGCTGCGCCCGCTCGTGGCAGTCCGGGTCCATGAGCGACCGGCGCCGCGTGCGGGACGTGCTCGAGCGGATGGCCTTCGCCGCCGAGCTCAAGGGCGACCGGAACGCCCGCCGCTACACCATGGCCTCGCTGGCCATCCGCCGCTCCGAGGGGGACCTCGCCGAGCTCGCCCGCACCGGCGAGCTCACGGAGCAGAAGGGCATCGGCAAGGGCACGCTCGCGATCGTTCGCGACGTGCTCGCGGGGCGCACGCCGGAGAAGCTCCGGGCCCTGGAGGAGGGGCTCCCGCCGGGGCTCTTCGCGCTCCGCGCGCTGGAAGGGCTCGGGGCGAAGAAGATCCGGACGCTCCACGACACCCTCGGCATCGCCTCGCTCGCCGAGCTCGAATACGCCTGCCGGGAGAACCGCCTCGCGGCGCTCCCGGGCTTCGGGGACAAGAGCCAGGCCAAGGTGCTCGCCGCGATCGCCACGGTCCGGGCGCGTGAGGGGCTCCTGCGCCGGGACCAGGCACTCGAACGCGCCGAGGACGCACGCCGGCTTCTCGAGCAAGCCGGGGCGGAGCGCGTCGAGATCGGCGGCGGGCTCCGGCGCGGGGAGGAGCTCGTCACCGAGGTCGTGCTCGTCGTGGCCGGCGACCTCGCGCCCCTCGACGTCCCGGACGTGCGCCTCGTGCGGAGTGCGCCCGAGGACTTCGGCTGGGCGCTGCTTCGAGCGACGGGGCCGGAGCCCTTCGTCCGCGAGATCGAGGCCCGCGCGGAGGCGTGCGGCCTCGCGCCGGATCGCGAGGGAGGCTTCGAGGATGGGACGCCTTCCTACGAGGAGGAGGACGTCTTCGAGCGCCTCGAGCTCTGGCCGACGCCCCCGGAGCGTCGCGACGCTGGCGTGCTCGTGCCGCGCGCGGAGCCTGGACCGCGCTTCGTACGCCTCGCGGACCTCGTGGGGGCGGTGCACAACCACACCACGGCGTCGGACGGGACCGCCTCTCTCGCGGAGATGCGCGCCGCGGCGGCCGCCCGGGGCCTCCGCTACCTCGGCATCACGGAGCACAGCGAGACGGCCCACTACGCCGGCGGCCTCGACGCCGCGCGGCTGGAGGCGCAGCGCGCGGAGATCGCCGCCCTCAACGCGGAGGGTCATCGCTGCACGCTGCTCACCGGCGTGGAGTCGGACATCCTCGCGGACGGCGCGCTGGACTACCCGGACGCGGTGCTCGCGGAGCTCGAGTGCGTCGTCGCGAGCGTGCACCGGCGCCACGGCCAGGGCGCCGAGGCGATGACCGCGCGCATGGTGCGCGCCGCACGGCATCCGCGGACGGCCGTGATCGGCCACCCGACGGGCCGGCTGCTCCTCGGCCGCGCGCCCACGGAGCTCGACGTGGCGGCCCTCCTCGACGCCTGCGCGGAGAGCGGCTGCGCCATCGAGCTCAACGCCAACCCTCAGCGCCTCGATCTCTCGGCGACGCACGCCGCGATGGCGCGCGAACGGGGCGTGCTGGTCTCCATCGCCGCCGACGCGCATGCCCCGGCGGAGCTCGAGAACCTGGCCCATGGCGTCGCCGTCGCGCGCCGCGCCGGGCTGCGTCCGGAGGACGTGCTGAACGCGCGCCCGCTCGAGGCCCTGCGGGCCTGGCTCGAACGTCGGCGGCCCGCGACGGCCCCTGCACCGAACGTTTCGGGCGAGTAACGGCACGTTACCCGCTGGAACACGGCGTGTTCCCGTCGGGAACGGAACGCGCGAGCAACGCGCCGCGTCATCGCCGCGTCATCGGCGAAATCGTGGGGTTTTGTCGGAATACCCGCCCCCCGGCACGGGGATTGCTGTTCTGAGACCGGGACATGGGTGTTCCCTCTGCGCGCGCGGCCTCGCCGAGCGCGGACGGGTGGGGTGCATCCGCAGCTCGAACGTCATCGCGGAGGAGCGGCGCGGATGAGAGAACAAATGAAAATGCCCGTCGCGCTGCCGACGGATGATGAACCAACCAACACGAAGACGGGGACCATGGATCGCAAGGCATATTGGAGTGAGAACCTGAAGATTCTGAGCATCCTGCTCACCATCTGGTTCGTTGTTTCCTACGGGTGCGGCATCCTCTTCGTGGACGCCCTCAACTCCGTCAACCTCCCCGGCACGGGCTTCCCGCTCGGCTTCTGGTTCGCCCAGCAGGGGTCCATCTATACCTTCGTCGCGCTGATCTTCGTGTACGTCGCACTGATGAACAAGCTCGACAAGAAGTACGGCGTCGAAGAGGACTAACTCACAAATTTCGTTCCGCCGGGGTCGGGCTGCATACGCTCCGAGGCTCCTGCACCGCAGAAGGTGTCCGAGTCTGGCGCGCTCCACCGCAGCCACGTGCGTCAATCCCAGCCTGATGAGCGTGGGCACAGGTGACGTGCGCGCTTTGCAGCCCGACCTCGGCACTCTTTTTCACACAACAGATCACACTCTCTAACCGAGGTTTATTCTAATGGATGTTCAGTCTTGGACCTTTTTGATCGTCGGGCTCACGTTCCTGATCTACATCGGCATCGCCGTGTGGTCGCGGGCGGGCTCGACCAAGGACTTCTACGTCGCAGGTGGCGGCGTTCACCCGCTCGCGAACGGAATGGCGACGGCCGCTGACTGGATGAGCGCCGCGTCCTTCATCTCGATGGCGGGCATCATCTCCTTCGCTGGCTACGACGGCAGCGTGTACCTGATGGGATGGACGGGCGGCTACGTTCTTCTCGCCCTCCTCCTCGCCCCGTACCTACGGAAGTTCGGCAAGTTCACGGTCCCGGACTTCGTCGGTGACCGTTACTACTCGAACACGGCCCGCATCGTGGCCGTGATCTGTGCGATCATCGTCAGCTTCACCTACGTGGCAGGCCAGATGCGCGGCGTCGGCGTCGTGTTCAGCCGTTTCCTCGAGGTGGACATCAACATGGGCGTCATCATCGGCATGATCCTCGTGTTCTTCTACGCCGTCCTCGGCGGCATGAAGGGCATCACCTACACGCAGGTCGCCCAGTACTGCATCCTCATCTTCGCCTTCATGGTCCCGGCCATCTTCATCAGCATCCTGCTGACGGACACGGCCATCCCGCAAATCGGCTTCGGCTCCAACCTCGGCGGTGAGATCGGCTCGCAGATCGCGAACGGTGAGACCATCTCGTTGCTCCAGAAGCTGAACGGACTTCAGACCGAGCTCGGCTTCACCGAGTACACCGACGGCAGCAAGTCGATGATCGACGTGCTCTGCATCACCGCCGCGCTCATGGTCGGTACCGCCGGCCTCCCGCACGTCATCGTCCGCTTCTACACGGTGCCGAAGGTCAAGGACGCGCGCATCTCGGCGGGCTGGGCCCTCCTCTTCATCGCCATCCTCTACACGACGGCCCCGGCCGTCGCGGCCTTTGCGCGCACGAATCTGATCGAGGCCGTCCGCGACGCGAACTACGCCAGCACCGAGGGCGAGAAGAGCGTCCCCGAGTGGTTCCGCAACTGGGAGGACACGGGCCTCCTCGCCTGGGTCGACAAGAACGAGGACGGGCGCATCCAGTACGTCGCCGGCGCTGCCTTTACGGGCAAGCCGACCTTTGCCGAAGGCCGCGGCGCCGTGGGTCAGCGCCTCGTCTCGAACGAGGGCCTCGATGCCTCGGCCAACGAGCTGTACATCGACCGTGACATCATGGTGCTCGCGAACCCGGAGATCGCGCAGCTCCCCGCCTGGGTCATCGCGCTGGTCGCCGCCGGCGCTCTCGCCGCGGCGCTCTCCACGGCCGCCGGCCTGCTCCTCGTCGTCTCGACGTCGATCAGCCACGATCTGTTGAAGCGCGTCTTCATGCCGGAGATCTCGGAGAAGAACGAGCTCCTCGCCGCCCGCGGCGCCGCCGCCCTCGCGGTCTGCGTCGCCGGCCTCGCCGGCATCTACCCGCCGGGCTTCGTCGCCCAGGTCGTCGCCATCGCCTTCGGTCTCGCGGCGTCGACCTTCTTCCCCTGCATCATCCTCGGCATCTTCACGCGCTGGGCGAACCGCGAGGGAACCATCGCCGGCATGCTGAGCGGCCTGCTCTTCACCGTCGCCTACGTCGTCTACTTCAAGTTCATGGGCGGTACGAAGGACGAGCTCTGGTTCGGCATCTCGCCGGAGGGCATCGGCGCCATCGGCGCCATCGTCAACATCCTCGTGACCTCCGTGGTCAGCCGCATGACGCCCCCGCCGCCGCAGGAGGTTCAGGACATGGTCGAGGACATCCGCATTCCGAAGGGTGCGGCCGAAGCCGCCGCGGCTCATTGATCAACTTCGCTCCGGGTGTTTTTGGAGGGTATGAAATGATGGAATGGATGAAGATTCGCCGCGTCGTGGGGACGCTCGTGGCGGCGGTGCTCTTGTCGCTCGCGTTCACGCCGAGCATGGCGCAGGCGGACGATGGTCCGCAGGCTCCCGCCCCGCTCAAGCTGAACTTGAGCGAAGACGGTGACTACTGGGTTCGGTTCATTACGTGGCACCAGCTCTGGATTCGCCAGCAGCAGCAGAACCCGGGCACGACCGTCAACGGCGACGACCGTGACTGGAGCTGGGACGCGGGCATTCGACGCTCCCGTTTCCTGGTTCTCGCTCAGCTCGATCGCCTGCAGATGATGTTCCACGCGGGCATCAACAACCAGACGTTCTCGAACGCACGAAAGCCTGGTCTCTTCGTGCACGACCTGTGGACGAGCTACGAGGTCATCGAAGACATCTGGGTGCTCGGCGCCGGTCTACACTACTTCAACGGCGTCTCGCGTCTGGCCAATGCCAGCACGCTCTTCTTCATGACGCTCGACATGCCGATCTTCAACTGGCATGTCATCGAGACCTCGGACCAGTTTGCACGTCAAATGGGTATCTTCTCGACCCTTCGCCTGTGCAAGTTCGACCTCCAGATGGCCGTGAACCGGCCCTTCGTGGTCCGCGGTCGCGAGCCCGTTCCGGGCGACGCGCAGAACGTCGCGGATTACCGCGAGGACGTGAACACGCCCTCCTTCGCGGGCTACGCGACGTGGTCCTTCTTCGAGCAGGAGTCGAACCTCCTCCCCTACCGTCGCGGCACCTACCTCGGTAAGAAGAAAGTCCTCAACGTCGGCGGTGGTTGGTACTGGCAGAACGACGCGATGGTCTCGCTCAGCGACACCGACACGCGCCGCTTCCACGACATCCTCGGCCTCGGCGTCGACGTCTTCGCCGACATCCCGCTCAGCAACGGCTCCGCCATCACCGGCTACGCGGGCTACAACTACTTCGACTTCGGCCCGAACAACCTCCGCAACATCGGCATCATGAACGTCGGTGACGCGGGCTCCGGGACCTCGATGAACGGCCGCGGCAACGCCTACCCGACCATCGGCACGGGCCACATCGTGTACGCCCAGGGCGGCTACCTGCTTCCGGGCCGTCCGCTCGGCGTGCAGCTCCAGCCCTACTTCGGCATCCAGGTGTCGGCCTTCGACGCCCTCGACGAGGTCTCCACGGTCTTCGACGTCGGCGCCAACTTCTTCATGATCGGCCACAACGCCAAGATCACCATCAACTACCGCAACCGGCCGATCTTCATGATGAACACGGACGGCGACGCCGTGAACGACAGCCGCGCGAGCGAGATCATCACGCAGCTGCAGCTTCTCATCTGAAGCCACGCGCGGCTCGCCGCCACGCTCCGCGAAGACGCCCCGTCGGTCCGCCGGCGGGGCGTTTTCCGTTTCCCGGGACGGCCGAGGCCGTGAACCGTTCGATCCAGCCGCGAGCCTTCAGGCCCGCCCCGAGCCGTCGTACGGGTCCTCAGCCCATGTCTGCGACGAGCGAGTTTGCCGTGACGACGACCGAGGCCGAGGCCGTGGTCACGATGCCCGCGCGCATCGACGCCACGAACGCGAGCGCGTTCCTCGAGCGCGTCGACGCCCTCCGGGAAGCAGGACACCGCGACATGATCCTGGATCTGCGCGCCACCGAGATCCTCGACAGCACGGCGCTCGGCGCCGTGATGACGCTCTACCGGACGCTCAAGGCGCTCGGCGGGACGCTGCGCCTCTCGAACGTCGGCGGCGGCCCCATGCGCGTCCTCCAGCTGACGCGCCTCGACCGGGTGCTCGAAGTCATCGACGAAGCCGCCTGAAGGCGTTGCTGTTCGAGGGCGGTACCGGCTCTCCTTAGCGCCTCGACCCTGTCGATCCGGCGACGAGCTCCCGCGGGCGCCCCAACCCGCGGGGTCGTTCGAGGGCGGTACCGGCTCTCCTTAGCGCCTCGACCCTGTCGATCCGGCGACGAGCTCCCGCGGGCGCCCCAACCCG
>JBCDGX010000285.1:0-7287 GCA_038750805.1 Myxococcota bacterium | reverse complement strand
GAGGGCGTGCGCGCGCTCGTCGTCCCGGGCTCCGTCGCGGTGAAGGCCGAGGCCGAGCGCGAGGGCCTCGACCGCATCTTCAAGGACGCCGGCGCCGAGTGGCGCGAGCCCGGCTGCTCCATGTGCATCGCCATGAACGGCGACCAGCTCGACCCGGGCCAGTACGCCGTGAGCACCTCGAATCGGAACTTCGAGGTCCGCCAGGGCAAGGGCGGCCGCACCTTCCTCGCCTCGCCGGCCACGGCGGCGGCGGCGGCGGTCACGGGCGAGGTGGCGGACGTGCGGGAGGTGCTCCGATGACCGATTGGCGCTTTCGCTCGCGCGTCGCCCCGCTCCTTCGGGACGACGTCGACACGGACCAGATCATCCCCGCGCGCTTTCTGACGACGACGACGAAGCTCGGCCTCGGGGAGAAGCTCTTCGCGGACTGGCGCTACGAGGCCGACGGGACCCCGCGGGCGAGCTTCGAGCTCAACGATCTACGCCACGCGGGCGCGCAGGTTCTCCTCGCGGGCACGAACTTCGGCGCCGGGAGCAGCCGCGAGCACGCCCCCTGGGCCCTCGTCGATTACGGCTTCCGGGCCGTCGTCGCGCGGAGCTTCGCGGACATCTTCGCCGGCAACGCGCTCAAGAACGGGCTCCTCGTCATCGCCGTGGACGACGAGGCCCACGCGGCGTTGGTCGGGGCCATCGAGCTGGACCCGGAGACGGAGATCGCCATCGATCTGCCCGCCCAGGAGCTTCGGCTGCCGGAGGGCCGGAAAGCGCGCTTCCCCATCGACGCCTTCATGAAGCACATGCTCCTCGAGGGCATCGACGAGCTCGGCTACATCCGCGGCTTCGCGCAGGAGATCGTCGCCTTCGAGCAGGCCCGGGCGGAGTGAGCGATGGCGGAGGCCTCCGGTGATGCGGCCGGCGCGCCGCCGGCGGGGCCGCGCGTCGACCTCTACGACACGACGCTCCGGGACGGGACCCAGCGCGAGGGGCTGAGCCTCTCGGCGCGGGACAAGGTCCGCATCGCGGAGCGCCTGGCGCGCTTCGGCGTGCGCTACGTCGAGGGCGGCTGGCCGGGCTCGAACCCGAAGGACCGGGAGCTCTTCGCCCGCGCCGGCGAGATGGACCTCGGCGCCGCCGAGCTGACGGCCTTCGGGAGCACCACGCGCCCCGGCGTCGCGCCCGGTGACGACCTCCAGGTGCGCGCGCTCCTCGAGTCCGGCGCGCCGGTCATCACGATCTTCGGCAAGAGCTGGGTCCGCCACGTCGAGGGCGTGCTGCGGACGACGCGCGCGGAGAACCTCCGGATGATCCGCGATACGGTCGCTTTCCTTCGCGCCGAGGGCCGCAGGGTGATCTACGACGCGGAGCATTTCTTCGACGGGCACGGGGGCGACGCCGGCTACGCGCTCGCGACGCTCGGCGCCGCGGCCGAGGGCGGCGCGGCGTGCCTCGTGCTCTGCGACACGAACGGCGGGAGCCTCCCGGAGCGCGTCGAGGCCGTGCTCCGCGAGGCGCGCGGCCAGCTCCCGGAGGCGGCCTTCGGCATTCACGCCCACGACGACGGGGGCCTCGCCGTCGCGAACAGCCTCGCCGCCGTGCGCGCCGGCGCCACGCAGGTGCAGGGCACCGTCAACGGCTATGGCGAACGCTGCGGCAACGCGAACCTCCTTACCGTCGCCGCGAACCTCGAGCTGAAGCTCGGGCGCCGCTGCGTGGCCGAGGGCCAGCTGGCGGAGCTGACGGCGCTCTCGCGCTTCGTCGCCGACGTCGCGAACCTCCCGCCGGACGCGCACGCACCCTACGTCGGCCGGAGCGCCTTCGCCCACAAGGGCGGCGTGCACGTGAGCGCCGTCCGCCGGGACGCGGGCTCCTACGAGCACGTGGCGCCGGAGGTCGTGGGGAACGCGCGCCGCGTGGTCGTCAGCGAGCTCAGCGGCCGGAGCAACGTGCTGAGCAAGGCCGAGGAGCTCGGCCTCGGCGCGGCCGCGGATGGCGCCGCGCGCTCCGTCGTCGCGAGCGTGAAGGAGCGGGAGGCGCGGGGCTACGCCTACGAGGCCGCCGAGGCCTCCGTCGCGCTCCTCATCGCCCGCGAGCAGCCCGGCTACGCGGCGCCCTTCGCCATCGTCGAGTACCAGGCGAGCGTCGGCCGGCGCCGCGGCGTGGCCTTCGCCGAGGCGACGCTCCGCGTGGAGGCCGGCGGCGAGGAGCGCCTCGAGGTGGCAGACGGGAACGGCCCCGTGGCGGCCCTCGACGGCGCGCTTCGGAAGGCCCTGGTGCCGCTCCTGCCCGCCCTCGCGGACGTGTACCTCGTCGACTACAAGGTGCGCATCCTCGACGGGCAAGACGGCACCGCGTCGACGACGCGGGTCATCATCGACCACGCCCTCGGCGACGCGCGCTTCAGCACCGTCGGCGCCTCGCCGAACATCGTCGAGGCCTCCCTCGAGGCCCTCACGGACGGCTACGAGTACGGCCTCCGCCTGGCCGCGGCGCGCGTGCCCGCGGCCCCGAAGACCCGCAACGCCTGAAGAACGAGCGCCATCGCATGAGCCACATCGTCCTCCTCCCCGGCGACGGAATCGGCGGGGAGATCGTCGCCGAGGCCCACAAGGCCCTCCGCGCCCTCCGCCCGGCCGACACCTTCGAGACCCAGCTCATCGGTGGCGCCGCCATCGACGCGACCGGCGAGCCGCTCCCGAACGCGACGCGCGAGGCCTGCGCGAACGCCGACGCCGTGCTCCTCGGCGCCGTCGGGGGACCGAAATGGGACGACCCGACGGCGGCGGTCCGCCCCGAGCAGGGCCTCCTCGCCATCCGCAAGGCCCTCGGGCTCTACGCGAACCTGCGGCCCGTGACCCGCTGGCCGGGCCTCGAGGCGAGCTCGCCGCTCAAGCCCGAGCTGCTCGAGGGCGTGGACCTGCTCTTCGTACGCGAGCTGACCGGCGGCATCTACTTCGGGGAGCCGCGCGAGGAGGGCAGCGAGCGCGCCTTCGACACGCTCGTCTACACGGCTCCGGAGGTGCGGCGCATCGTCACCCTCGCCTTCCGGCTGGCCGCCGGGCGCCGGAAGAAGGTGACGAGCATCGACAAGGCGAACGTGCTCGCGTCCATGCGCCTCTGGCGGAAGGTCGCGACGGAGGTCGCGAGCGAGCATCCGGGCGTCGCCTTCGAGCATCAGCTCGTCGACTCGGCGGCCATGCGCCTCGTGACCGCGCCGGCCAGCTTCGACGTCGTCGTCGCCGGCAACATGTTCGGCGACATTCTCAGCGACGAGGGCGCGGTGCTCGGCGGCACCCTCGGGCTCCTCCCGAGCGCGTCCCTCGGCGACCCCGGGACGCCGGGGCTCTTCGAGCCCGTGCACGGCTCGGCGCCGGACATCGCCGGCCGGGGCATCGCCAACCCGCTCGCGACGATGCTGAGCGCCGCGATGCTCCTCCGTCATGGCCTCGGCGACGCGGCGAGCGCGGGCCGCCTCGAGGCCGCGGTAAAGCGGGTGATCGCCGAGGGGCCGCGCACCGGGGACCTCGGCGGCGAGGCGTCGACTTCGGAGGTCGGCGACGCCGTGGTGGCGGCGCTGGGCGCGGCGCCGCCATGACCCCCAAGTCGGATCGCGGACCGCTCCCATCCGCGGATTGCGCGGCCTGGGGCCGGCGGGTTCCGATACGTCAGCGGCGCGAGCCCGGCACGAATGAGAAGGACGAGCGAGAGCATGCCGACGACCGAGTGGTTCGACGTGAAGCGGGACGCCGAGGGGCGCGAGTACATCGAGGCCTACGTGAAGGGCATCGCGCTGCTTCGCCTGGTGCTCACCAACAAGGGCACGGCCTACAGCCAGGAGGAGCGCATCGAGCTCGGCCTCGACGGGCTTCTTCCGCCGCAGGTCGAGACCATGGAGCAGCAGGTCGCGCGCGCCTACAAGGCCTACCAGGCGCAGCCGAGCAGCCTCGACAAGTACACCTTCCTCCGGGCGACGCAGGAGCGGCAGGAGCTCCTCTTCTATGCCCTCCTCGAGACGCACCTCGAGGAGATGATGCCCATCGTCTACACGCCGACGGTGGGCAAGGCGGTGGAGAAGTTCTCCAAGCTCTACCGCGTCCCGCGGGGGCTGAGCATCAGCCCGATCAGCATCGATCGCGTCGAGGCGGCGGTGAGCAACTACCCCATCGACGACGTGCGCATGATCGTCGTGACGGACTCGTCGGCGATCCTCGGCATCGGTGACCAGGGCTACGGCGGCCTCGCCATTCCCATCGGAAAGCTCGCGCTCTACGTCGCCGGCGGCGGCGTGAGCCCCTTCCACACGCTGCCCGTCGGCCTCGACGTGGGGACCGAGCGCATCGACCTCATCAACGACCCCTCGTATCTCGGGGTGCGCCAGCGGCGCCTCAAGGGCGCGGACTACGACGCCTTCGTCGACAAGTTCGTCGACGCGATCCGGCACCGCTTCCCGAAGGCGGTCATCCAGTGGGAGGACCTCTCGAAGCAGAACGCCTTCAAGGTCCTCGAGCGCTACCGGGACGTCACCTGCAGCTTCAACGACGACATCCAGGGCACCGGCGCCGTCGCGCTCGCCGGCGTGCTGAGCGCCTGCAAGCTCAAGGGCGAGCCGCTCCGGGACCAGAAGATCGTCGTGCACGGCGCGGGCGCCGGCGGCATCGGCGTGGCGAAGCAGCTCGTGGACGGGCTGATGCGCGAGGGCCTCGGCGAGGCGGAGGCGAAGGCGCGGGTCTTCGTGCTCGACTCGAAGGGCCTGCTCCTCGCGGACCGCGCGATGGAGGACTACAAGAAGCCCCTCGCGCAGCCGCGGGAGGCCGTGGAGGGATGGAGCTTCGACGGGCAGGCGCCGGATCTCCTGCAGACCGTGACGCAGAGTGGCGCCACCGTGCTCCTCGGGCTGAGCGGCCGGCCGGGCGCCTTCGACGAGCCCATCGTCTGCGCGGCCGCCGCGAACGCCGAGCGGCCCATCGTCTTCCCGCTCTCGAACCCGACGAGCTCGAGCGAGGCGCACCCGGCGGAGGTGATGGCCTGGACCGAGGGCAAGGCGATCATCGCGACGGGCAGCCCCTTCGACGACGTGCGCTACGGCGACGAGGTCTTCCCCATCGGCCAGGGCAACAATGCCTTCGTGTTCCCGGGCATCGGCATGGGCGCGATCCTCAGCGAGGCCTCGAAGGTCACCGACGGCATGGTGAGCGCGGCGGCCTACGCGCTCGCCGACTACACGGCGGAGAACTACCTGAGCGAGGGGCGCATCTACCCGCCCATCGGGGACCTCGCGGAGGCGAGCAAGCGCGTGACCTACGCGGTGATGCAACAGGCGCGGGAAGACGGCGTGGCGCGCCGGGAAGACGTGCCCGAGGGCGGCGACGAGCTCCGGGCGTGGGTCGAGCGGCACTTCTGGAAGCCGCGCTACCTCCCGGTGATCAAGGGCCGCTGAGCGGCCCTAGCTAGAGCTTCTCGATGAGCTCGCGAATGTAGGCCGTGCGGTTCTCGACCTCGCGCTTCAGGAGGTCGAGCTCCTCGAGGGCCACCTTCGCGATGGCCCGGCGATCCTCCTTGGCCTCCATCAGCGCCTTCAGCTCGCGCTCGGCGTCCCGGAGCGCGGGGTGGCTCTCGAGCACCTCGCCGCTGGCCGCCGTCCGCTGCACCCGCGGGAAGTGGTAGGTGCGGGCGACGGGGAAGAACTCGCCCTTGCCGCGCGCGTACACGATGCGGAGGTGGTCGGAGCCGGCCGCGCTGTTGATGTGGAAGCGGTCGATCCGCTGGGGCTCGCGAATTCCCAAGGCCGTCAGCTGAGGAAATTCATTCTCCGACATGCGCTCCTACTCCTTGCATCGCGCCGTTCCGAGCCCGCGCGACGAGGGAGTCTCGACGCCTAGGTGAGCTTCGCGCTCGGCCCCGGCCGACGGGGACAGCTACCACACAGGTTCCGCCGCGCAGAAGCGCGGACGGCTGCGCCACGCGTCGGCGAGCGCCCTCGCGGCCCCAAGCGACCGCCATGACGCTTCCGGGCGGCCCCTCCTCGCCTCGGCTGGACCGAAGGCCGATCGGAGCCGCCTGCGCGTCGCTTTGGGCCCCGCGACGGTCGCGTTCTCGACCCCCCTCGCCGGGTCGGGAGACCGGGCAGGCGCCTTCGCGCCCCGCACCTCCGTCGGGGGGGTTGCGTCGAAGGGAGGTGGGGCTCTCGTGAGGCGAAGGCGCCTTGGGCGGAGGCCCGGAGGTCCTCGCCAGATTGGGGGGAGGTCATCCGGAGACGGCTGGAGGGGACCACGCGAAGCGACGTCCCTCGCGCGCGGATGCTGGACCCGCCTCGCCCACACGGCGATGCGCCGCCTCGACGCATGGAGCAGCGGTCGTTTTCGACGCAACCGGGTTCGGCAGGGACCGAGAAGGGCTCGCGCCGCGCAGTGCGGCCCCTCTACGAAAGCAATCGAACACCATGCCTCAGTTGACCGTAGGTCAGAAGGCGGACCGGGTCCTCCGGTTCCTCCTGAGCCTGCAAAGCACCCGGATCACCGGGCCTCTCATCCGCTACGGCTTTCAGGCCGAGGACCTCGAGGAGGGGTGGGCGCGGCTCCGCGCGCTCGCCATCGTCCGCCTCGATCGGGTGCCTCCGTCGGAAGGTCTTCCCGCCGCCGTCGGGGAGCTCGACGCCTGGGAGAATCGCTGGTTCCCCATCGTCAAAGCGACCCTCGGGCGGCATCACCCCGCTGCGAACGACGCGGTCTTTCGCAACCTCCCGCAGACGACCGGTCCCAAGGTCGTCCTCGGCGTGAGCCGCTTCATCGAACGCGTGCGCGGCTTGCCCGAGAACCAGGAGCTCGGGCCGGAGGAAGGAAACGCGGCCCGCGCGCTCCTGGCGCGCCGTGGTCTCACGGACGACGTCCTCGACGACGCCGAGGTCCTCGTCCGGAGCCTCGACGACCTCCTCGAGCCGCGGGAGGACGACGAAGCCGACTTCGCCGAGGAGCTTCGCGCCGCGGAGGACGCGATGTGGACCTGGTACCTCGAGTGGTCTGCCATCGCCCGAGCGGTCATCCGCGACCGTCGGCTCCTCCGGAGCATGGGCTTCTTACGCTACCGGAAGAAGGGCGAGCCGCCGGAGGTCGTGGGCTTGGAGGAGCCCATGGCCGAGCCGGGCACCGTGACGCTCCCCCGCCAGCAGCCCGTCGCCGGGTTGCTCCGAGTCGGTGACGAGGAGGCGCCGGGACCGAACGACGCGAGCTGATCGAAGAGCCGCCGCCCGCGCTCCGGCCGGGCAGCGGCCTTCCCTCCGGGCAGCGCTTGCGG
>JBCDGX010000284.1:0-7292 GCA_038750805.1 Myxococcota bacterium | reverse complement strand
CGGCGGCTGCGAGCGCCGCGAGGGCACCTGCGCCCTGCCAGCGCCGCCGGGACCGGCGGTCCTCGGCGAGGCGCCGCCGCAGACGCTGGGAACGGAGCATGCGCTCGGCGTCACCTCCGCTCAGCGCGGGCCGGAGCTCCTCCTCGACGGGGACGCGGAGCGTGGCGTCCCGGCGCACGCGGAAGGTGCGCAGCATGCGCTCGGCATCGGCCTCGCCGAGCGCCGGCCGGAGCTCGTCTTCGACGGGCGGCTTCATGCGAAGGGCTCCAGCTTCACGTGGCGTTCGACCACGAGCTGCGCCGCCTCCAGGCGGCGCTTCGTCGTGCTCAGGGAGCAGCCGGTCGAGGCGGCCACGTCCTTCACTTTGTGCCCGAGGACGTAGCGGAGCGTCCAGGCGATGCGCTCTTCCGGCTCGAGGGCCGAGAGCGCCTCGTCGAGGAGCCGGAGCTCGGCGCGCACGGCCGCGCTCGCGTCGCTCCGGGCCTCCCGCTCGAGCCCGTCGAGGGGCTCGATGCGTTGGCGCCGGAGCCGTCGATGCACCTTCGAGACGACGATGCGCACGAGCCAGCCCTTGAACGCGGCGGGCTCGTGCAGCTGGTGCAGCTTTCCGTAGGCGACGAGGAAGGACTCCTGCACGGCGTCCTCCGCCTCGGCGCGGTTCCGGAGGAGGCGCAGAGCCGTCTGCATCGCGAGGCCCACGTGCCGCCGGTAGAGCGTGTCGGCGGCGCCCTCGTCTCCGGCGCGCGCGCGACGCACGAGCGTCGCGTCGTCGGGGCCGGTCGCGAGGGCGCGGACCTTCGCGGAGCGGGTGGCGTCGGAAGCGGTCATGGACGGAAGGAGGATGACCCCGGCACCCCGCGAAGGGGATGCCGGGGCCATGGTGGGATCGTCAGGGTCGTCCGCCCCCGCCGGGGCCGGAACAGCGCGCGGTGCAGGTCCGCTCGTCGCCGCCCGCGGAGATGCAGGCTTCGATGCAGGCGCGCACGGGGTCCACGGGCGGATCGCTGCAATCGAGGGGGCGGCCGGTGGCCGTGGGCTCCAGGCAGCAGGGCACGCACCAGTCGCGCTCCCCGCCCGCGTCGAGGCAGTCGACGATGCAGCGCAGCGCGCGCACGAAGATGCCATAGCGACTGAAGTGGGTGAGCGGGGCCGTGACCGTGCCGGTCTCGGGGTCCCAGCTCGAGCCTTCGACCTCGACCGGCGTCGCGCCGTCCAGGTTCGCGACGTAGAGCTCCTCGTCGGCCGCGATGGCGTCCATCTGGAAGCTCAGCGTCACCGGTACGTCGAAGGTCTGCCCGTCCGGCCCGAGGTCATAGACCTCCGAGACCTGGTCCTCGAAGGGCGTCGCATCGACGATCGGGTCGACCGTGATGAAGGTGGGCTCGCTGACCGCCCCCGTGGGGAACGCCAGCGTCAGGAGGCCGTCCTCGCTCGTCACGACCCCGCCGGTCTCCGTGATCTCGGTGCCGACCATGGCCGGACCACCGCTCTCGGAACTCGAACAGGCCCCCACGAGCGCTGCGAGAACGCCCGCAAACATCAAGCTACGCATCATCTCATCTCCTTTGCCGGTGCCCGAGCGGCATCGACGGAGAAGAGAGCCCGCGGCGTGGAGAAACGGCCCGAAAAAGTCGGTTGGAGCTCAGCCCTGTGGGGGCGGGCCCTCCGAGCGCGCGAGTTCGACCTCGAGCTGGCTCACGCGCCGGCGCTGCGCGTCGCGCACCTGCGAGAGGTCGCGGACCTTGGCCTCGAGGTGCTCGAGGAGCTGCCGGCTATCGTCCAGAACACGCTTCACTTCAGCGGAATCCATGCGCGTTACAACGTGTAATGTGATGACGAAGTGAAGCGTAGACGTGTGCGTTCTCTCCTGAACGACGGTTTGCGCGCACTCTGGTGAGGGGCGCCGCTAGGGTTCCGGCCATGCGTGCCTCCGCCGCCGGTCTCTTCCTCGTCGCGTGCGCCACGACGCCCGCCCCGCCCGCAGCGGTCCCGGAGCCCTCGCCGGCCCTGGCCGAAAACGCCTCGCCGTGGGCTGACGAGGTGGCCGTGGGCGTCACGAGCCCGGGGCTCGCGGCGCTCCTCGCCGACCACTGGGAGGACACCATGCGCCGCCGTCCGGGCTGGGCGACGCAGCTGGGGGACCACCGCTTCGACGACCGCCTCGGAGACAACTCGGCCGCGGGCATTGCCGAGGCGCGGGCCGCGCGCGACGCCTTCCTGAACCGCGCGGAGGCGTTCGGGGAGGGGGGCCTGACGCCGAACGAGCGCCTCACGCGCGCGCTCTTCGTCGAGCGCCTCGCCCAGGACCAGGCCACCGATGGCTGCGCCTTCGAGACCTGGAACCTCTCCGCGCGCGGCAACCTCGTGACGGGCTTCAACTACCTCCCGCAGATCCACCCGATGGACGACGCGGAGGGCGGCGCGTCCTACCTCGCGCGCCTCCAGGCCATGCCCGCCGTCGCGGACGCCGAGATCGCCAACCTCCGCCGGGGGCTGGCCGAGCAGCGCGTCGCGAACGCCGAGACCGCCCGCCGCGTGCTCACCATGGTCGACGCCCAGGTGGCCGAGGCCACGGCCGAGTGGCCCCTCCGGAAGGCCGCGGACGACCTCGATTGGGACGCGGAGGGGAGCTTCGCTGCGCGGGTCGACGCGATCATCGACGGGGGCATCCGGCCTGCGCTTTCGCGCTTCGCGAGCTTCCTCCGCGACGAGCTGCTGCCCCGCGCCCGGCCCGAGGACCGCACGGGGGTCGGCGCGCTCGCCGGCGGCGCCGCCTGTTATCGAACGCAGATCCGCCGCTACACGGGCACGGAGCTCACGGCCGAGGCCCTCCACGCCATCGGCCAGGAGGAGATGGCGCGCATCGACCGGGAGATGAGCGAGCTCGGGCGCCGGGCGCTCGGGACGACGAGCCTCGAGGAGACGCTCGCCCGCCTGCGCGACGATCGCGCTCTCTACTTCGACGACGCGGACTCCATCCTCGCGGCGGCCAACGCCGCCGTCGACGCGGCCCGCGCGGTGCTCCCGCAGGCCTTCGGTCGCCTGCCGGAGGCGCCCGTCGAGGTCGTCCCCATCCCCGAGTACGAGGCGCCCTTCACGACCATCGCCTACTACCGCCCGCCGGCCCCCGACGGCTCGCGGCCGGGGAACTACTTCATCAACCTCCACGCCCCGGAGACGCGCCCGCGCTACACGGCCCAGGTGCTCGCCTTCCACGAGGCGATCCCCGGGCATCACCTGCAGATCGCCCTCGCGAACGAGCTCGGCGCGCTGCCGCTCTTTCGGCGCCACTTCCGGGACAACGCCTACGTCGAGGGCTGGGCGCTCTACACGGAGCGTCTCGCGGACGAGCTCGGGCTCTACGGCGGGGACCTCGACCGCATGGGCATGCTGACCTTCGATGCGTGGCGCGCCGGGCGCCTGGTCGTCGACACGGGCATTCACGCCATGGGCTGGAGCCGCGAGCAGGCCGTTACGTACCTCATGGGCCACGCGCCGCTGAACGAAACGAACGTTCGGAACGAAGTGGATCGCTACATCTCGTGGCCGGGGCAGGCGCTCGGCTACAAGGTCGGCCAGCGCGAGATCCTGACGCTCCGCACGGAGGCCCAGGAGGCCCTCGGTGAGCGCTTTTCCCTGGCCGCCTTCCACGACGTCGTGCTCGGCTCCGGGCCCGTCTCCCTGCCCGTGCTTCGCACCATCGTGGAGGCCTGGGTCGCCGGTGAGCGCTAGCAGGTTCTTGATCTTCTCCGCAGGCACGCCGCCGCGGCGGCGCACGGCCCTCGCGCGCCATCCCCTCGCCTCGAAAACGCACCACGTTTCCTTGGGCTCGCGGACGCACACGAGCGCCGCACGGCGTCCACGTCGCCTGTTGCGGAGAAGATCAACAACCTGCTCG
The DNA here is from genome assembly GCA_038750805.1 of Myxococcota bacterium. Taxonomy (GTDB): domain Bacteria; phylum Myxococcota_A; class Polyangia; order Polyangiales; family Houyiibacteriaceae; genus CALCTH01. The sequence continues at coordinate 3,394 of JBCDGX010000284.1, read as the reverse complement.
GAACACGCGATGCGTCTCCTCGCCCTGGCGATGCTCCTTTGCGCTTGCGCGGGCCCGGCGGACGCCCCCGGGACCTCTCTCGAGGTCTACGCCGCCGCCTCGCTGAAGGACGCGCTCCCGGACCTGGCGCGGGCCTTCGAGCGCGCGCATCCGGACGTCGCGTTGCGTCTGAGCTTCGCGGGCTCGCAGGTGCTTCGCCTCCAGCTCGAGCAGGGCGCGCGGGCGGACGTCTTCGCCAGCGCCGACGCGGAGCACGTCCGCGCGCTCCGCGAGGCGGGGCTCGTCGGCGACGCCGCCTCCTTCGCCCGGACGCGGCTCGCGCTCGTGGTCCCGAGGGACGCGCCCGGCGCCATCGGCGAGCTCGAAGCGCTCCCCCGCGCACGGCGCATCGTCATCGGGACCGACGCCGTGCCCATCGGCCGCTACACGCGCGAGCTCCTTCGCCGCGCGGCGCAGAGCTACGGCGAGGGGTGGCGGCGCGAGGTGCTTGCCCGCGTCGTCTCCGAGGAAGCGAACGTCCGCCTCGTGCGCGCGAAGGTGGCGCTCGGCGAGGCCGACGCGGCCATCGTCTACGCGAGCGACGTCTCGGCCGACGTGCGTGAGGTGCCCCTCCCGCACGCGCTCCAGCCGGAGGCCGAATACGTCGCCGCGACGCTTCGGAGAAGCGCGGCGCCGGAGGCGGCGGGCGCGTTTCTCGCGTTCCTGCGTTCGCCCGAAGCCGCGGCCGCGCTCGCGCCCCACGGCTTCTCCGCCCCCTGATGTCCATCAGGCGGTCGGTAATCGCCTGACATGTGGGGATCGGGGCGCCGTTGTTATACATGTAGGTGCGCGGAGAACGCGCAGGAGGCTCGGCGGAGAACGGGAGGGGAGCCCGGCCGGCGGGTCGTCGAGGAGGGCCACCATGGACACGCCATCGCGCGTCGAACGGCCGACGCCTCGGGCGTCGACCCTACGCCCGCTCCCCACCACGGGTCAGCGGATCGCCGACAAGTACATCGTTCAGGGCATTCTCGGGCACGGGGGGCTGAGCGTCGTCTTCGAGGTGCGCCATGCGCGCACGGGCCGCGCCTTCGCGCTCAAGTGGCTCCTGCCGCGCTTCGCGAACGACGCGGAGGCCGAAGCGCGGCTCACCCGCGAGGCCGAGGTCGCCTGCACCATCGGCCATCCGGCCGTGGTCGACATCTACGACGTCGAGACCCACGACGGGCACCCCTTCCTGCTCATGGAGCGCCTCGTCGGGGAGACGCTGGCCCAGCGCCTCGCCCGGGGCGCGCTCGAGCCGGCGGTCGCCGTTCGCCTTCTGGTGCCGGCGCTCGAGGCCCTCGGTGAGGCGCACCGGCTCGCGGTCATTCATCGGGACCTGAAGCCCGAGAACCTCTTCGTGTGCCGCGGACGCTCGGGGGAGCCCGAGCGCGTGAAGATCCTCGACTTCGGCGTGTCGAAGCGCGTCCAGGACGACGCCGCCAAGCTCCGGCTGACGACCTCGCAGGCCGTGATCGGCACGCCCTACTACATGTCGCCGGAGCAGATCGTCGACCCGGCGCGCGTCGACCATCGCGCCGACATCTACGCCATGGGCTGCGTCCTCTTCGAGACACTCGCGGGGCGGCCGCCCTTCGAGGGACCGAACCTGCCGGCGCTCGTCTACGCGATCTCGAGCAAGGTCCCGCCCACGCTCTCGTCGCTCGTGCCGGGGCTGCCGGCGCGCCTCGACGACATCGTCGCGGCGTGCCTGCAGAAGAGCCCCTCGCATCGCCCGGGCACCATGGCCGAGCTGGCCGGCTGGCTCTTCGACGCGCTCGAGTGGCCTCCCATGGACTGGATGGACGTGCGCGGCGACACGCTCTCCATGCGCCGGGACGACCTCGAGGAGCTCCCGGCCGAGGCGGACGTCACGCCCAGCGGGGTGACGCCGAGCGAGGTCGAGCGCAGCGCCATCGTCGAGAAGGGGGACCGGGCCACGGTCCCCGAAGACCCCCTCGCGGCCGAGGCGGATACGGAGCGACGGCGCTGACGTCTCGCGCGTCTGTCTAGATGTGGATCGACGCGGTGACCTTGCTCGGGAGCAGCACCTCGTAGCCGCAGTCGAGCGCGTCGTTGCGCTGCTCGATGGCGAACTCGAGCTCCGCCAGCTCCGCCTGGAACTCGCGAACGAGCGGTCGCACGCGGCGGTCGAGGAAGTGCTCGAAGCGGTAGTGGCCGAGGCGGTTCGCGCGGAGGCTCGCCACGACGAACACGTCGTCGAACTGCCGGTCCCGCTCCGAGGCGGGCGGCAGCATGGCGAGGAAATCCTCGTAGGCGTGCTCGGTGCTCCGCGGGCTCGGCCCGAACTGGGCCATGGGCATGTTCGGGGCGAAGCCCATCGCGTCGAAGACGCTGTAGTTGATGACCGCGTGGTAGCTCGAGGCGCGCTGGATGGCCTGCACGAGGAAGGTCTCGAGGGCCGCCGGGGTCACGACGGCGCCGTCCTCCCCGATGCCGCGCATCCCCCCCTGCGCGTCGTCCCCGAGCGCGCGGATGAAGGCCTGGAGCTCCGGGTCGCCCTCCACGTCTCCGTCGCTCCCGTAGTAGAGGCGCACGTAGGCGCGGACGAAGCGCCGGAGCACGCGCTCGTGCGCGATCAGGTCGTCGCGGGCCGGGTAGAAGGGCAGCACGTCGTCCATCACGCCGCGGCGCACGAAGCGCTCGGGCACGCCGTCCGCGGTCCAGTCGAAGGTCCCGTAGGCCCAGCGCGCGAGCTTCAGCGTCCCCCACTCGTCGAAGCTCTGGATCGTCGGCGTGCGCCCCCCGGGCTCGAAGAGCTTCTCCGTCAGCGAGTCGACGAAGAGGCTCATCTCGAGGTTCGGGCGCAGGAGCACCGAGAGCGGGTGCGTCGGCGCGAGCGTGCGGTGCATCAGCACCGAGAGGACGCCCATCATCATGTGGCAATGCGTCCCGTGCTGGACGACGCCGTGGTAGCAGCTGTCGGCCACCTGCACGCAGGTCCGCGCCATCAGCCACGCCGTGCCGTGCCACGGGAAGAAGAGCGGCCCGTCGGGCACCTGGCGGCATTGGATGCACACCGGGAGGAGCCGGGTCCGGTCCCGCGGGAGCGCGAAGATCGAGATCGGCGCGTCGAGGTACTTCCGGAACCCGTCGGTCACCCCCGCCGAGATGCCCTCGAGCATGCCGTGGTCGAGCACGAAGAGGCGCCCCTCGGCGAGCGCCGCGTCGAGCGTGTCGCCGGGCATGGCCCGGGCGTACTCCTCGGCCTTCAGGGGCACGTTCTCCGGGACGCGGGAGGCCCGGGCGAGGAGGATCGGGTTCGTGCCGGCGACGCGCTCGCGCGCGAACCAGGCGTCGCTCTTCCAGCGGTTCAGCGCGGCGGGCTCGCGCACCAGGGGGAAGATGCGAT
>JBCDGX010000283.1:0-7295 GCA_038750805.1 Myxococcota bacterium | reverse complement strand
GCGAGCTTCATGGAGTACCCGTCGTTCTTCGCGAGCCTGGCCCTGAGCGTCATGGCGCTCCGCGTGTACGGCGTCCGCGGCGCGGGCCTGCGCGAGCTCATCGCCTTCGTGGCCGGTGCGCTCGTGCCCACGGGGCTGACCATGCACTTCCAGCGCGCCGCCTTCGGGAGCCCCTTCCTGCCCGGGCACCGCTTCGTCGAGAGCGAGTTCCTCCGTCACCGCCACGAGCAGGGCTTCTTCGGCGCCGAGGGCTTCTCCGTCGAGACCGCCGCCGAGCTCCTCTTCGACGCACGCATCGGCATGTTCGCGCTGACGCCGCTCCTCGCGCTCGGCGTCGTCGGCTACGCCTCGCGGCTCCGCGTGCGGGAGGAGCGGCTCCCGAGCGCCGTCGCCCTCTTCATCGTGGTGCTCAGCTACCTGAGCGTCTGCACGCTGAACAACTACGACGGGGGCTGGTCCATCGGCGCGCGCTACCTCGTGTTGCTCCTCCCCTTCCTCGGCCACGGGGCGTTGCTGGTGCTGGGCCCCCTGCATCGGCGCTCGCCGCTGCTCGCGACGGCGCTGATGGTCGGCACGGGCCTCGCCGGGCTCGTGAGCGCGATGATCCCGAGCCTCGTCTACCCGCACGTCCCGCCGGAGTACGACCGCCCGCTGCGCCAGCTCTTCCTGATGCTGGCCTCGGAAGGGCGCTGGCCCCCCACGCTTCTCGAGGGCGTCGGGCTGGGCGGGTCCGTGGCGGTGATCGGGCTGACCCTGGCTGCGGCGGGCGCCGTCGTCGCCATGGCCGTCCGCGGCCTTCGCCGGGAAGACCGGCTCGCGAGCGTAGGGGCGGGCCTCCTCCTCGGCGCGCTCCTGCTCCTGCCGCAGCTCGTCGGCGGTCGGCCCGCCGGCCACCCGGACCTCGAGCGCCTCGACGCGCTCGTCCTCGACACCTTCGCGGAGACGCTTCCGGGCGGCAACGGCGACTGAACGCGGCGAGCGCGTCAGCCTTCGAGCGCGGCGCGGAGCCGGCGCCGCACGGGCCCCGGGAAGCACGCGAGGGCGAAGAGCACGCAGCCGACGAGCGAGAGGCTGGCGGCGGCGCGGAGGGAACGCGGCCGATAGCGGAGCGTCACCTCGGACGTGCCCGCGGGAACGCCCGCGACCTCGATGCGTCCGAGGGCGTCGGCCCGGGCCTCCCCCGCGCTCGCCTCCCAGCCCTCCGCGAAGGTCTGGTTCAGCACGAGCGTCGCCTCCGCGCGCGCCTCGAGGGCGACGGTGATCGTGTTCGCCGTACGGCTCACGGCCTCGACGCGACCTCCGCGAAGCGACGCCTGGGGCACGTCCCCTTCCCGCAGCCCGCGCGCCGCCGCGTAGCTCATGCCCGTGTAGCACCCGCGCGTCGAGACGCCGCGCGCCGGGAAGCTCGCGTAGCCCCCGTACTCGTTGCCCGGCGTGAGGCGGTAGGGCTCCTCCTCCCCGAGCTCCGCGAGGGGCGCGCCGCGCCAGCGGTCGACGACGGGACCGTGGGCCGTGAGGAGCTCGACGGAGATCGCCAGCGGGACCAGCACGCCGAGGGCCGTCCGGAGCTTCGCGGGACGCACGCGGCGGAGCAGCACCTCGAAGCCCATCGCCGCGGCGAAGCCGAGGAAGAGCGTCAGGAAGACGGCGAAGCGTGAAGGGACGCGAAGGGAGTCGAAAAAGGGCAGGCGGTGCAGCAGTGGCCAGGGATGGAAGGGGCTCGCTTCGCCGAGGCACATCGCGCCATAGAGGAGCGCGCCGGCGAAGACCCAGGGCGCCCGCCGCGCCGCCACCACCAGCCCGAGGAGCCCCAGGGAGAAGGCGACGACGCCGACGAAGGCGCCGTACTCGGCCCAGACGTACTCGTGCCCGAAGCGGTAGGCGTGCTCCCGCGCCAGGAGCATGTCCGCGAGCTCCGCGAGCGAGACCACGTCGTTGCCCGAGGTCGGCCGCGGGTAGCGCGTCATCGTGTCGACGATGGGCAGCAGGCGCCATGCCCCGAGGAACGCCATCAGCGCGATCACCAGGGCGCCGGCCTTCACCAGGCCGGCGCGCGTCGCGCCCTCCCGCGGCGTCGCGAGCTGACCGATGCCGTCGAGGGCCAGGAGGAGGCAGAAGAAGGGGAAGGGATAGACCCCGCCCTCCCAGAGCGTCCACGCCATGATCAGCGCGACGAGCAGCGCCGCGTCGAGGCGCTGGGCGGCCTCGCGCCAGGCCAGGAGGAGCAGCGGCGCGAAGTAGAAGGGGAGGAAGGCCGAGTGCCCGCCCGAGCCGTGCCAAGCGAAGAAGCCGGAGCCGGCGAAGAGGAGCGCGCCCACGGCCGCCGCCGCCTGCGTCGTCCCGAGGAGCCGCCGGCACGCGACGAACATGCTCGCGAAGCCGAGGGCGCAGTGGAGGAGCAGGAAGACCTTGCTGCCCGCGTTCGAGCCGAAGGGGAGCGCGAGGAGCCAGAAGAGAGGCCCATAGCCCTGGGCCTGCGGGTCTTCGAAGATCAGCGTCCCGCCGCAATGCCAGGGGTTCCACAGGGCCAGCTCCCCGTGGCGCAGCGCCGCGACGCGCACGACCTCCCACTGATGGAGGAACTGCTGCCAGTCCCCGTACCCCGTACGCCGCCAGCGCCAGAGGGCGGGAGCCCAGAAGGCGGCGGCGACGAGGAGGGCGCTCGCCCCGCCGAGGATCCGGCGCCTCATGGCCGCACGTCGAGGGTGCCGACCGGGTGCAGGAAGACCCGGGTCCCGTCGCTGCCCATCTTGAAGGGGAGCCGGTACTGGTCGCCCTCGCGGACCCCGAAGCTGGCCTCGAGCTCGACGGGCGCCGGCAGGTCCGGCGGCACGATGATCTCGATCTCGTCGCGGATCAGCTCGCCGGGCTCCCACTCCGTCGTCGGATGGAGGCCGTGCACGGGGACGTGCACGCCTTCGAAGGCCTCCGGGAGCTGCCGCCCTCGGGGGTCCTCGAAGACGAGGTCGATCATGTAGTTCTTGGCCATGCGCCGGGTGGCCTCGAGATAGAAGGTCACCTCGATGGTGCCTCCCAGGCGCACGTCGCGGGACGCGATGTCGAAGCCGTGGATGCGGAGGCCCGGCACCCGCGCGTCGAGGCGCACGTCCATCTCGTCGGGGATCGCCTCGAGGCGGGCGTCGCGCACGATCTGCTCGCGCCGATCGCCCGCGTTGGCGAGCGCGGCCCAGGACACGAGGCGTCCACGCATGCGCTCCGCCACCTCCGGCCGCGCGTCGATGAGGTCGTTCAGCTCGCCGGGATCGGACGCGATGTCGAAGAGCTGGAAGGCCCCGCTCCGCACGGACCAGATCAGCCGGTAGTCGCCCTCGCGGAGCGCCTTCTGGTCGAAGGCGAAGCGGCCGTCGGGGAGGAGCTCGCTGATGAGCGATCGGCGGCCGGTCTCCTGGCGCTCCCCGCGCATCAGCGGCAGGAGGCTCCGCGCCGGCATGGAGCGCGACGGACGCACGCCGGCGAGGTTCATGAGCGTGGGCGCGACGTCGATGAGCCCGACCGGCGAGAGCACCTCGCGCGTGGGCAAGCCCGGCACGTCGATGACCAGCGTGGAGCGGGTCTCCACGTCGTAGAGCGTCGTCGCGTGCCCTTCGACGCCGTGCTCGCCGAGGGCCTCGCCGTGGTCCGAGGCGACGATGACGGCGGTGCGCTCACGCTCCCCCTGGGCTTCCAGCTCGGCGAGGAGCCGGCCGACGAGCTCGTCGGCCCGCACCACCACGGCGGCGTAGGTGTCCCGGAGCGTGTCGCCGAAGCGGCGCTCCGCGTGGCGATGCGGGCGGTGCACGTTGAACAGGTGCACCCAGAGGATCCACGGGCGCTCACCCTTCGCGAGGCGCTCGAGCTCGAGGAGCGCGCGATCGGTGACGAGGCGCGGGTCGGGTTGGTACTCGGGCCCCTGGAACACGTGCTCCCAGCCCTGGAAGAAGCCCCGGGCGCGCGTGAAGTAGGTCGTGCCGACCACCGCCGAGGTGTCGTAATCGGCGTCCCGGAGCAGCTCCGGCACCATCTCGTTCGCGTCCTCGAGGCGCGGCCATTGGAAGCCCGTGCCGTAGACGATCTGCGAGGGCGGGAACCCGGACCAGAAGCCCGGGATGGACCGGATCGAGCGCGACGAGGACGCGGTCACGTCGGCGAACCACGAGCCGTGCTCGGCGAGCGCGTCGATGTTCGGCGTGAGCTCCCGGGGATGGCCCGCCCGGCCGAGCCGGTCCGGCCGAAGGGCGTCGATGGTGATCACCAGGAAGCGAAGGCGCGGGAGGCGCCGGCTCCGCCGACCGAAGGCCCCGTCGCCGAGCTCGAGCACCGCGGGGTTCGAGTCGCCGGCGAGGCAATCCGCGTCGACGCCGTCCCCCGGCGCGTCCCAGGCGCCGGGATGCACGGCCGCGTCGAAGTCGTCGCAATCGCCGCCGCCGAAGAGGCGGGAGCTCCCGTCCCGGTCCCAGTCGAAGGCCGCCTGGGCGCCGCCGAGGGCCCAGCGACCGAAGCCCGAGCGGTTCTCCACGAGCGGCCGATGCCCGTAGCGGAGGCCGTAGGCGAACCCGCAGCCGAGGAAGATCGCGAGGGCCACGAGCCACGCCAGAGCCGCGGGACCGCGCCGGACGCGCGGGAGGGCGAGCGCGCCGGCGCCGAGCGCCAGCGGCGTGCCGAGCGTGCCCGCGAGGAGCGGACCGAGACCGAGGGCACGGCGCAGCTCGGGCACGCTCGCGGCGACGATCCAGACGCCGATCAGGCCGAGGAGCCCGAGCAGGAGCCCCATGCGCCCCGGGCTCGCGAGCGGACCGAGCCAGCGGGCGGCGCGCCGGAGCGGGGGCTCGATCCAGTCGCGGAGCTGCACGAGGAGCCAGCCCGCGGCGGCGAGCGCGAGGCCGAGCGCGAGGTTGCCGTAGACGGCGCGGGCGAACTGCTGCGGCACGATGGCCGCGAGCAACGCTCCGAGCGCCCCGCGGCCCGCCAGGTGGAGGCCGCCAGCGACCAGCGCCGCGACGGCCTCGGGATCCCGGCGCCAGGGGCTCGGCCCGGCGCCTCGCGCCGCCACGCGGCGCCCGAGGTGGAGCCGCACGAGCAGCGCCGCGAGGAGGGCCGGCGGCACGTAGAGGCCGACGAGCGAGACCGTGGCCAGGGCCGCGTTGCCCAGGGAGGGCAGCGCCTCGGGCTCGACGAAGATCGCGACGAGACCGTCGACCAAGCCGAAGACCCCGCCCGCGATGAGGCCGGCCCAGCTCGTCGCCGCCCAGGTGGGCAAGGGCGCCGTCGGATCGCGGTGCTCGTGCGCTCGGCGCGCCATCGGAGCCATGTGTGGCCGATGGGGAGGGCCTGCGCCACCGGCGCGTGGTAAAGCCTGGCGCCCTTTGGGCGCCGAAGTCCGTGGCCATCGCTCCGCCCCCGCCCCGCTCCTCCCTGCCCGCCCCGCGTCCGCGGCGTCGTGCCGGGCCGTTCGTCGCCGCCTTCGGGGTGCTCGCGCTGACGTTCGCCGGCGCCGCCATGACCGAGGGCTGGACCGCCCGCGGCGCGCGGATCACCTGGGAAACCTGGCTCGGCGACGATTGGGTCCCGATCCAGTGGACGACCGAGACGAGCGCCGAGATCGAGAGCAGCCGGCGCCCCCTCTCCCGCGTCACGCAGGGCTGGTCCTTCGATCGCTACGGCGTCCCCGAGGACATGCCGCGGGTCCGGGCCATCATCGAGACGCGCATCGAGGTGCGCCAGAAGGGCCACCTCGGCCTCGAGGTCGAGGGCGGCGACGCCGCGTGGGTGAGCCTCGACGGGCAGCCCGTGACCTCCCGCGAGCGCGCCCGGGGGCCGCTCCTCGAGCCCGGCGAGCGCCTCGTGAAGCTCCGCTTCGAGGGGACGCTGGCGGCCGAGCCCCTGGCGCTCCGCCTGGAGCTCTGCCCACCGCGCTCGGACGCCGGGTGCCGAGACCTCGACGAGGGCGACTTCTTCCTCCCGGGCGGTCGCGACCCGTCCAAGCGGGTCTGGCATTGGGGCGTCGCGCTGCTCTTCGGCCTACTCCTCGCGAGCCTCGCAGGCCACGCCGCGCGCCGGCCCTCGCCGCGGCGCCGGCGCGCCCTCGAGGCGACGGCGCTCGCGCTCATCGTGGCCTCCGGAGTGGGCCTCCGCCTCGTCGACTACGACGTGATGCCCGACTTTCGGGAGAACGGCGACGAGCTCTTCGCGACATGGAACGGCTGGTCGATTCTCCAGAGCGGCGACACGCGGGGCTGGTCGCTCTGGCCCGGCGCCTACGGCAACCGCGTGGAGGTCGAGAAGCTCACCTACTTCGGGCAGGAGTGGTACGTCATCCAGCCCTATTTCGAGCATCCGCCGCTCCTCCACGTGCTCGTGGGCGCGGCCGCGCATGCCGGCGGCGCGGAGCACTGGGCGCACGCGAAGCTCAAACACACGCGCCTCGTGCCCATCGCGCTCCAGGGGCTCTCGCTGGTCCTGATCTTCCTGCTCGGGCGGCGCCTCGATCCCCTCGGCCCGGCGCCCCTCTTCGCGAGCTTCCTCTACGCCTTCCTGCCGACGGCGGTCCTCCAAGGTCGGGCGATCAAGGAGGAGGCGCTGCTCGTGCCCCTGGCCCTCGCGGCGCTCATCGCCTGGACCGGAGCCGAACGAACGGCCGGCCGCGGCTTCTGGGCGAAGCTCACGGTCGCGGCGATGGTCGCCGGCCTCTGCACGCTCACGAAGGTGACGGGCATCGCCCTGGTGTTCGCCGTGGCGCTCCTCGCCCTGCGCGCGCGCGGCCTGGGGGCGGGCCTCTGGGCCTTGACCGCGGGGCTCGGCGTGAGCGCCCTGCTCATGCTCTACGGCACGCTCATCGACTGGGGCACCTTCGTCTACGCGCAGGGGCAGCAGGGCGTCCGCGGCATGCACTTCAACGTGTTCACGCGCTTCTTCGCGGACTCGCTGATCAACATGAACCTCGTGGGCCGGAGCTACGTGGTGTTCCTGTGGATCGCCTTCGCGGCGTCCCACGCCCGCGCGTCGCCGAAGACCCGGCTCGTCCTCGCGGCGCCGCTCGTCATCTATCTGGCGGGCATCGCGCTCGGCAGCGGCGACTGGACCTACGGCTGGTACGCCATGCCCCTGCACGCGCTCCTCTGCGTGGGCGCCGGACGCTACCTCGCGGGGCTCTGGCACCGGCCGGAGCTGCTCGGCGGCGCGCTCGTGACCCTGCTCCTCGTGTTCTACGGCATCAGCTTCACGCTCGCGCCCGAGGCGATGCAGGTGCCCGGGATGTGGGTGCGCACGCGGCTGCTCGCGCTGGGGATCGCCGCGGC
>JBCDGX010000282.1:0-7324 GCA_038750805.1 Myxococcota bacterium | reverse complement strand
GTGGATCGGGATCCCGTCGCCGGTGAAGGCGTCGACGACCAGGAGCGCGTGCTCCGGCGCGCCTTCGTCCTCCTCCTGCTGGAGCCGCCGCCGCGCGTCCCCGAGCACGACTTCGGCCGCCTCGCCGGCGTCCTCGAGGTACGCGAAGAACCCTCGCGCCAGCGCCTCGACGGCCGGGTCGATCTCGTAGAAGCGGTGGGGGCGCGCCGCGCTGGCGTAGGCCGCGCCGGCCCCCACGCCGAGCCCGACGACGGCCACGGAGCCCGAGGCGTGGAGCGCCATCACGTCCCCGAGGGGACCCTCCCGGTGGTAGTAGCTGAGCGGCGCCGGGTCGCCCTCGCGCTGCCGGCCGTGGCGCGTGCTCCCGCTGACCAGCTCGCGCACCGCGACCCCGTCCGCGCCGACCCAGCGATCGACGCGGTAGAGGCCGTAGAAGCTCCGCCGCGCGGCCAGGACCTCGAGCCCCTCCGGCCCACGCGCGGCGTCGCCGGCCAGAAGCACGGCCCCCAGGACGAGCAGCAGCCCGCTCAGCACGCGCGCTGGCACGGGCCCGCGGCGCACGAAGCGCATGGCCTCGTCGCGGCGAAGCACCAGCATCGTGCCGGCGAGCAGGGCGAGCGCGAGCGGGTACTCCCAGAGCCCGGGAAAGGCGACCGGAGCGAGGAGGGCCACGACGGCGCCGCCCAGCCACCCGCCGAGCGCGATGGCCAGATAGAAGGCCGTCAGGCCCTCGCCCCTCGGCCGCCGCACGTAGAGCTCGCCATGGGCGGCGAGCGCGACGACCGCGAGCACCAAGAGCTGGAGCACGAGCGGCAGGGCCCCTCCCCCGTCGGCGCCGAGGTAGACGAAGAGCCCGACGAAGGCGACGTGCGGCCAGAGGCGCCGAAGGGCCCGGGGCACGCGGGAGCGCTCGCCCTCCTCGGGCTCGGCGAAGGCGACGACGAAGCTCCCGAGGTAGACGGCGAGGGGAGGCACCCAGACGAGCGGGAGGTTGCCCGCCTCGAGGGCGAGCAGGTTGGTGACGGCCATCGAGAGCGCGCTCGGGGCCGCCGCGAGCAGCACCCAGGCCCCGAGCACGCCGAGCCGGGGCCTCACGACCCGCCCCGGAGGCTCCCGCCCCGGCCGGAGCTCCCGCGCGGCCCAGACCGCCACCGCGAGATGCGCGACGTAGAGGACGCTCCAGCCCAGCCGCTGGGCGCCGAGCGGCACGAAGCGCTCGACCACCAGCACGTAGAGGAGGAGCGCGCCGAGGGATCCGGCGTTGCTCCAGGCGTAGAGCCCGTAGGCGGAGCCGGGACCGCCCGGCGCCGCGAGGGTCCAGCGCTGCGTGACGACGGAAGCGCTCGTCAGCGCGACGAAGGGGAGGAGCACGCCGGCGAGCGCCATGAGGAGCGGCCCGAGCCCCTCCCCGCCCCCATCGATCCCCGGCGGCAGCTGCACGAGGGCCAGCGCGACCAGGCCGAGGTGCGCCACGCCGAGGCGGGGCGCGAGCAGGTGCGCGTAGGCGTAGGCCAGAAAGAGCGCGCCCTGGAAGAACATCAGGCTGGTCGTCCAGACCTGGAACCCACCGCCGAATTGCGGCAGGAGCAGGCGCCCCACGAGCGGTTCGAGCCCGAAGGCGAGGAGCGCCGCGGCCAGCACGTAGAGGCGCCCGGCGCGCGGGGACGGCAGGCGCGTGGGAGAGCTGCCGCGCATGGCCCGCCAAGCCCTCAGCGGCGGCGTGCCATGGCTTCGCGCGTCCACGCGACGCGGCGCTCCAGCCAGGAGGTCTGCGTGTTCTCCCGCGCGGCCTTCGCGGCGGCGCGGCTCATCGCGGCGACGCGCGCGCGATCGTCGACGAGGCGCGCCATGCCCGCGGCGAGCGCGTCGACGTCGTTCCAGCGCACGACGTCGACGCAGCCGAAGTGGGCCCCGAAGGACTCGTAGAACTCCGTGTCGTAGGCGAGCACGGGCATGGCGGCGGCGAAGGCGTCCCAGGTGCTCCGGGGCGTGTCGACGCCGAGGGGGGCCGCGAGCAGCACGTCGTAGTCCCGGATGGCCACGAGCAGCGCGTCGTAGCTCATCGGGTCGACGAAACGGACGCACTCGCCGAGGTCGAGGCTCGCGACGAGCGCGCGGAGCTCCGTCTCCATATCGCCCACGCCGATGAGGGTCAGCTCGAGGTCCGCCCGGCCCGCCTTGGCGAAGGCCTCGATCATGTGGTGCACGCCTTTGTAGAAGACATAACGACCGAAGTAGAGGAGCCGAAGCGGCGCGCCGGGCCGCTGCACCCGCGCGACCTTCGCGTCGACGAAGGCCTCGTCCACCACCTGCTCCGACTCGAAGCCGGGGTCGTGAAAGGGCTTCACGTTGTGCCGGCCCTCCCCGTAGTCGCGCATCAGCGCGTCGCCCTTGAAAAGCACGAGGTCGCAGGCGCGGGCGATCCAGCGATGCTGGAGGTCGCGAATGGGCTCGTAGAAGTAGCGGGAACGGAAGTACACGGACTTCGACCAGCGCCCGGTCCGGAAGAGCATCCGCCCGGACTCGCGGTTGTCGATGTCGGTGACCGATACGGTGGTCCGACCGAGCGCCGCGCCGGCGGCGAGGGACGCGACCTCCGTCGGCTTCCAGGGGTCGGCGCTCGGGCTCGCGTGCACGGCCCCGGCCCGCCCGACCTCCCGGGCGATCGTGGCGAACGCGCGCGGCCAGCAACGCGTCCAGAACGCCGCGCGGCCGACGCCCTCCGGATAGAGCGGCACGAAGCTCACGCGGTCGGTGGCAGCGTCCAGCTCCCCGAGCGTCGCCTTCCGGCGCTCGTAGGTCGCGTCGCTCATGTGGACCCCGGCGACGACGATCTCGTCGACCTCGTCGGCCATCATCTCCCGGAGCGTGCGGAGGTGATGCGCGAAGGGGCCCTCGATGGCGAAGCGCCCCGGACCGAGGGGCCGGCCGACAACCGGAACGACCATCAGATAGCGCACGCAGCGAGCATGCCCCTGTCCGATGGAGCAATGCCATATCGAGACGTTTCCGAGCCGTCGGGGGCGCCGGGCGCTTGACCCTTCGGGCGCGCGTGCCGACGCTCGGGGGTCGTGAACCGCACCACGATGGTCGCCGCCGCGGCGCTCGCGTTCATCGGGCTGGCGCTCTTCCAGCTGCACCTCCAGCGCTACGAGCGGGCGGTGAGCGGAGGGCCGCCGGCGCGGGTACTGGTGACGACGCTCGATGTCGAGGCGGGGGAGCGGCTCACGCGCGAGGTGCTCGCGGTGCGCCAGGTGCCCGAGGCCTTCGTCGAGGAGCGGCACGTGCGCCTCGGCGACCTCGAGGCGGTGCTGGGCGTGCGGGCGGAGCACGCCATCCCGCGCGGCGTGGCGCTGCGCACGAGCGACGTCGATCCGGCCGACGGGCGGCTTCAGGCGCTCAGCGGGCTCCTCGAGCGCGAGGGGCGCGCCGTGACGCTCCGGACGAACGCGGAGACCTTCAACTCCCTCGTGCGGCGTGGGGATCGCGTGGACGTGATGCTCACCGCCGACCGCCCGGCCACGCGCGGGGCGACCCAGCAGGTGACGCGGCTGCTCGTGCAGGACGCCAAGGTGCTGGCCGTGGGAGACGTGGTGCGCGCGGAGAACGAGACCGCGACGGGGGCACGGAGCTCCTTCCGCGACATCACCCTCGAGGTGGACATCGTGGACGCCGGCCGCCTCCACCATGCCTCGCAGCGCGGCACGATCCGCCTCGCCATCCGCGAGCCCGAGGACGACACCCGCCTCCGCGAGCTCCCGATGACCGACGACGACACGCTCTTCGACCCGCTCGGCGCCGACGAGGGCTGACGCGCGTGGCAGAGTGACCGGAGTGCGCCCCGGTCCCCGCCTACGCCGGACGGTCGCCCGCGCGGCGCTCGGGTTGGGTATCGCCTATCTGAGCTGCGTCGCCCTCGCCTGGGCCCGTGTCGCCGCCGCCTCGGAGAGCGCGAGCTTCGTGCCCATGGCGCCTTGGGGCGCGGGCTACCGCTCCTACTCGATGCTGGGTGCGGCGCTCGGGCGCCAGTACGTGCGCCGCCGCGTGCGCGACGCGCTCGCCGACGCCTTCGAGGCCTTGGACGAGGGGTGGGTCGTCGCCGAGACGGGGTGGCGCGGCGGCGGCCCCTTCTGGCCTCACCGCACGCATCGCGATGGCCGCGCCGTGGATCTCCTCGTGCCCATGCGCTCGGGCGAGGGCTCGCCGGCCCGCCTCGGGAGCTGGCCCTGGCAAGGCTTCGGGTACGCGCACGAGCTGGACGCCGAAGGGCGCCTCGGGGGCCTGCGCTTCGACGCGGCGCGGACGGCGCGCCTGATCCGCGCGCTCCGTCCGCGGCTCCGGCGCGTGATCCTCGACCCCGAGCTCGTCCGGCAGGTGCGGGACGAGGACCCTCGGCTGCCCTCGTCGCTCTTCTTTGGCCGGCGCCCCTGGGTGCGCCACGACGAGCACCTGCACCTCGACTTCCGCTGAGGTGCCGCCGCGCGTCGCGACCGCCCTCGCGAAATGCGTGCAAAGGCCGGTCGAAAAAAAATATGCTCCCGGTGACGAATGGGTACCGAGATCGAGCGCACCGAGTTCTCGGAGGAGGACGCCCGGCACTTCGGCGAGCGTCTCGACGCCTGCCTCGCGCTGCTCCGCGACACGCTCGCCGAGCCAGGCTTCGGCGAGGGGGAGCGCACCGTCGGCGCCGAGCTCGAGCTCTACCTCGTGGACGAGCGGGGACGCCCGGCGCCGCGAAACTCGGAGGTGCTCGGCGCGCTCGGAGACCACCGCTTCACGCCCGAGCTCAATCGCTTCAACCTCGAGTTCAACGCGCCCTACACGGCGCTCGCCGGGCGCCCCTTCAGCGTGCTCGAGGGTCACGTGGCGCGCGCCTTCGAGCGCCTGGCGCGCCTCGAGGACGAGGTCGGCGCGCGGGCCGTGCCCATCGGCATCCTGCCCACCCTCGAGCGGACCGACCTCGACCTCCGCTGGTTGAGCAACCTCCGCCGCTACCGCGTGCTCAACGACGTGCTCTGCCGGCTCCGCGGGGAGCATTTCCATTTCCAGATCGACGGCGCGGACCCGCTCGGCTTCGACTCGCCGGACGTGACGCCGGAGGGCGCCGCCACGAGCTGGCAAGGGCACCTCCGCATCGACCCGAAGGATTTCGTAGACGTCTACAACGCGGCCCAGCTCACGCTCCCCGTCGTGCTCGCGCTGAGCAGCAACTCGCCGCTCTTCCTCGGCCATCGCCTCTGGCACGAGACGCGCATCGCGCTCTTCAAGCAGGCCGTCGACACGCGCAAGCGCGTGCCCTTCCAGCGCCGGGTGGGCCCCGCGCGCGTCGCCTTCGGCTCGCGTTGGCTCGAGGGCGCCTTCGACGCGCTCTTCGCCGACAAGGTCCGGGACCACGCGCCGCTCCTGCCCCAATGCCACCGTCACCCCCCGACGGAAGACCTCGAGCCCGGCGGCGCGCCGCGGCTCTTCGAGCTCCGGCTCCACGGCTCGACGGTGTGGCTCTGGAACCGGCCCGTGTACGACCCCGTCGGCGGCGGTCACGTGCGCCTCGAGCAGCGGGCCCTCCCCGCGGGCCCCACGGCCCGGGACATGCTGGCGAGCATGGCCTTCAGCCTCGGGCTGATCATGAGCTTCCGCCACGACCGCCTCTGGAAGGACATCCCCTTCGAGGCCGCGCGGAGCAACTTCTACCTGGCGGCGAAGATCGGCATAGAGGCCGAGCTCGCGTGGCCGGGCGCCGGTGGCCTCGAGGACGTCGGCGTGCGGGCGCTCGCCGAGCGGCTGCTCCCGCGCGCGCGAGAGGGGCTCGCCGAGGTGGGCATCGAGGCCGACGAGATCGACCGCTACCTCGCGCCCATCCTGGGCCGCATCGAGACGGGGCAGACCGGCGCCGTCTGGCAGCTCCGTACCTACGACGCCCTCTGCACGAAGTACCCGAGGCCCGATGCGCTCCCGGAGCTCGTTCAGCGCTACCGCGCGCTGGCGGCGGCTGGCACGCCCGTCCACGGGTGGACGGTCTCTCCCCCGTGAGGGCGAGCGCGGCGTGGTGACGGCTTGGGTGTGAGAGCAGGCGCGAGGCCGGGAAGCGCACTCACGCGCCTCGGTCGGCCGGAGGTGCCCGAGAACGCCGACGACTGGCTCGACGCGCTGCCGGGTCCCGTGCTCCTCGACATCGAGGGCAAGCGCGCCGGCCCGCCGCGCGCGCTCTCGGTCCTGCTTCACGGCAACGAGCCCTCGGGCTTCCGCGCGCTGCATCGCTACCTCCGGGAGGGGCGCGTTCCCGAGCGCCGGACCCTGGCCTTCGTCGGCGCCGTCGACGCGGCCCGCACCGACGGCCGCTGGGCGCATCGTCTCCTTCCGGGCCGGCGGGACCTGAACCGCTGCTTCCTCGACGCGCGCACCCGGGACGACGGGGACGCGGCCATCGCGCGCGCCTACCTCGGAGCGCTCGCGGAGGCTCAGCCGGAGGCGCTCGTCGACGTGCACAACAACACCGGGCACAACCCGCCCTACGGCGTGCTCGTCGACCAGCGGCCCGGATGCCTCGCGCTCGTCGAGCTCTTCACGCCGCGCGGGGTGGTGAACGCGCTCCGCCTCGGCACGCTCGTCGAAGCCTGGCGCGCGCACGCGCCCTCGGTGGTCGTGGAGTGCGGCCAGGCCGGACGCGCGGGTGCCGACGAGGTCGGCTACCAGGGCATCCGGCGCTACCTCGAGGTCGAGACCTTGCCTCCGGGGCCGCGCCACGCGCTTCGCCTCTACCGGAACACCGTGCGCTTCACGCTCCGCGACGGCATCGCGCCGGCCTTCGCGACCGCGCCCGCCTCCGCGACGCTCACGCTCCGCGACGACCTCGAGCGCTTCAACTTCCGGCCTGTCCCGGCGGGGACGGTGCTCGGCTGGTGGCGCGGGCGGGGCCTGCCGCTCGAGGCCTTCGGCCCGCGCGGGGAGGATCACGCGACGGAGCTCGTCGGGCTTCGCGCGTCGGACGCGAGCCGCCCGGCCGAGCTCGTGGCGCGGCGCGCCTTCACGCCGATCATGATGACGACGCGCCCGGACATCGTCGTCGCCGACTGCCTCTGTTACCTCGTGCGCGACCTCGACGCGGACGCCGCAGATCCCCTCGAGCGGGGGTAGCCCCCTCGAGGGGCTGGCGTACTAGGCTCGCGCCCATGGCTTCCTTCGACGTTCATCGGCTCCTCGCCCTCGGCCGGGTGGGGACCCTGGCGGCAGCTCCCGACGGCACCTGGCTCGCGGTCGAGGTGGCCCGCGCCGGGGACGACGGCCGCTTCCGCTCCCGGCTCTGGCGCGTGCCGACGGCGGGTGG
>JBCDGX010000281.1:0-7344 GCA_038750805.1 Myxococcota bacterium | reverse complement strand
CCTTCCTCGACGGTCTCGCCGAAGCCCGCGGCCGGTTCCCGCGCCCCCTTGGCTTCGAGGCGCGGCAGGCGAAGCGCGGCGAGGCCGAGCAGCAGCGCGAAGAGCGCGAGCCCGACGTCGATCTCCGCGCCCTCGCCGGCCATGGCGAAGGCCTGCCCGCCGGTGACCATCGCACCCGCAAAGGGGGCCGCGGCGAGGGCCATCGCCCCCGCGGCGAAGACGCCCCGAAGCGCCGCGCGCATCGGGAGGCGCCCCGCAGCGAGCGTGGCCGCGGCGAGCGCGAGGAAGAAGGCCACCGCCATCGCGTTCCAGGTCGGGCCGTCCTGGACGAAGGCCCACGCAACGATGGTGAGTCCGGTGGCGAAGGGGAGCCCGGCCGTACCGCCGGCGAAGGCCCGCGCGACGGCCGCCTCGCGCGGCGCCTTCTTCGCGTTTCGCACCGCCCAGAGCCCGAGCCCGGTCGCGGCGAGGAGGCAGGCCAGGAGCCCGAAGACCATCCACGCGAGCTTGGTCGCCAGCCCGTAGAGGTTCCCGAAATGGAGCCCGGCGACCCAGCTGATGAGCGTGCCGCCGAGGGACGGACGGGCGCCGATGAAGGGGCGCTCTCCGAGGAACTCCCCGTCGTGCCCGCCGTAGGCGTAGCGCACGCTCGTGAGCGAGTAGTCGAGGTCGAAGAACTCCGTGACCACGTGGGCGTTGGGCGTGTCCCAGCCCTCGAGGCGCAGACGACCGAGCTCGGCCGCGCCGGCGCGGACCTTCGCGTCCTGCACGATGGCGTCGAGGCTCGCGACCGCGGCGGTCTCGCTCGAGGGCACCTCACCACGGAGCACCTCCTCCATGCGCGCCCGGTCCCCGCCGAAGGCGACGACGATCATGACGGGCAGGAGCACGGCGCCGGCGAAGCTGAAGAAGGCCCCGGTCACGGAGAGCACGAAGCTGAAGGGCAGCGTCCATGCCCCGACGAGAGTGTGCACGTCCCCGAGCCGCTGCCTTACACCGCGCCGCGGGGCCTGGACGAGCTGCTTGCGCCGGGGCCAATGCACGTAGAGGCCGGACCCGAGCAGCAAGAGCAACGCGATGGCGATGAGCCCCGTAAGGAGCAGGCCGAGCTTGCCCTCGACGAGCAGGCTCACGTGGAGGCGCACGAAAAAGCTCTCGAGCATCGCGCGCGGATCCCGGTCCGAGCGCTCGCCGAAGGTCTCCCGCTGCTGCGCGACGAGCGTGCCCTCGGGGATTCGCACGTCGACGAAGTCCCGCGTCTCTTCGCCGGGAACGACGAAAGAGAAGGTCAGGACGTCGGGTTTCTCGGCGTAGACGAGCGCGCTCCGGCCCGTCTCGGCGGGCTCCCCCTCGAGCGTGGCCAATGCCGTCGCGAGCGAGCGGTCCAACACGCCGGGGCCGAGCGCCTCGAGCGGCGCCGCTTCGACGTCCCGCGACGCCCAATGCCCGAGCTCGTGACCGAAGACGGCGACGGCGCCGGTGAAGAACACGACGGCGCCGAGAAAGGCGGTCACCGTCCCCAGGGTTCGATGGAAGAGGTAGTAGGCCTTCCGGCGACCGCCGCGCGGGGTGCGGGCGCTCATGAGACGAAGCTCCCGATCACCGGGAGAAGCGCGAGTACCCCGAGCGCCGCCAAGAAGCGCCACGCGCGGCCGCGGCGACGCGCGCCGACGAGGGCCATGGCGAGGGCGCCCCAGACGACGGGGAAGCCGACGACGGCGAGCACGACATGGTCGATCTCCGCCGCTCCCTTCGGAAGCCAGGTCGTCATGCTCGCCGACACGACCAGCGCCACGACGAAGGTGGCGACCAGCATCCCGAGCTCCCGGCGCCAGCGCCGACTGCTCGTCTCCCGCACGTTCATGAGCGCGGTCTAGCTTTGTTGATAGAGATTGTCGATATCGACAGAGCCCGGCGACTCAGCGGATGCGGCCTAGCTGGAGCAGCTCGCCGTCGGCGGTGACGCTCTCGGTCACGACGCCATCGTCCACCAGGTAAAACGTGCTGAAGCCAGCGAAGGCCTCGCGGATGAGCACGAGCTGGTCGTCGACGGTGAAGGGCGGGAAGGTGGCGGCGCTCGGCGGGATGCCCAGGGAGCGTGCGCTCGGCTCCGTGACGTCGATGAGCGTCCAATCCCAGATCTCCGCGAGGGTCAGCTGAATCGGATTGTCGACGGAGTCCGGGTCCACCTCCGGGAGCACCGCCCGCACCGCGGCCTGGCCATTGGGCAGCCCGGTGATGCGCGCGACCTCTGCGGCGCCGGTCAGGGCCCGAAGGTCGACGTAGTAGTCCGGGTCGAAGTCATCCTCGCCCGCGCGGATGCGGAGCAGGCAAGGCGGGCCCAGGTCGTTGTCCCCGAAGACCCCGTACACGCCGGCGCCGTTGTCCCCGATCACGTAGAGGTCGCCCTCGGGACCGACGAAGCCGCCGCCGGCCGCGGCGCACCGGTCGTCCTCCGCAACGCCGAGGAGCTCGCCCGTCGTCGCGTCGAGGATGGCGACGTTCACGGTCGGGATGAGCCGGAAGTCATCGATGAGCGTCCAGGCGAAGGGGACGAGCACGCGGTCGCCGACGGGATGAAGGCTGAGGATGTCGAGCTCGAAATCGTCGCGGATGAGCTCGTCGATCGACGCCATGCCGTCGAGGGCCATCTCCCGCGGGTTCCAGCGGACGACCTGGTAGTTCTCGTCGTCGACGTAGAGGGCACGCTCGGGGTCGAGGAAGACGAAGGCGAGGTTGAAGCGGCGGAAGCCGAGCCCGGCCATGCTGAACCGGTCGGCCTCGCGGATGGAGAGGTCCTCCGCGACGTCGTGGCGAACGATCTGCAGGGACTCCGAGTCCATGGTGAAGAGGGAACCGTCGAAGGCGTAGGAGCGCGCGAAGCCGCTGAGCTCGAGGGAGGTCGAGAGATCGAGCTCCCGCGCCGCGAGGTCCGGGACGAGGGTGGCGAAAAACACGCGGCCGTCGGGCGTCCGGATGCGGCTGCCGACGACGTAGGCGCGGTCGTCGTCGGCGCCGGCGTCGTCCGCGCCCGTGTCCATGCCCGCATCGACGGGATCGGTGCCCGCGTCGGCGGACGCGCCGGACTCGTCCCCGTCGCCGCAGGCAACGAGGGCGACGGCGAGGAGAAGAGGGGTGTGCCTGAGCCTGCGAGTCGTGTCCATGAAGCCTCGGCCGCGCGCGGCGGGGGCAACCTGATGAAATCGACTTTCAATGTCAATGCTCGAGAGCAGTGATAGACGCCAGCCGCAGGACGACAAGATCGCCGCGGCGCACGAGCGTCCCGACCGCGCGCGTCGGCTCCGCCACGAACTCCAGCACCCTCGGGATCGCGTTCCCGCCCTCGGCGTCCGCGAGCACGTAGTGCGTCTCGGCGCCCTCCGCGTCTTTCGTCACGAAGGCCGGAGGGATGCCGCCGGCGATGCAGAGCTGGGCGCAGGCGCGGTGGGCGCGGCCGTCGCCCGGGCGCATCTGCCCGTACATGCACTTGGAGTCGATGATGGTTCCCTGGAGCGTGACCTCGCCGAGCGACTCCTCTTCGACCGCGAGCTTCGCCTGGACCTCGGCATCGAGCTCCGTCGGCTCGGGGCTTCCGTTCAGCACGAAGAGCTCGCGCGGGCCCCGAGCATCACGGCGCGTGAAGAGGCGTCCCGTGACGTGCACGCCCTGGCCGTCGAGCTCGGCGAAGCGCGTGCCGAGGCCCGCCTTCCACCCGCGGCTGAAGAGCGCCGTCTGCACTTCGCCCTCTTCGGTCAGGTAACGGATCATCGGATAGGGCTCCTGCACGAAGACCCCGTCGAGCTCGGCGCGGCGGCTCCGCTCGAGGGTGTCCCCGGGGCCACGCTGGAACGCCGCGAGCGCGGCCTGGAGGCCCGCGACGAAGATGACCAGTGCCACGCCCACGGCGAGGGCGAAGCGCTTCGTCCGCGGCGGCGTCGGCAGGTAGCCGACGAAGAACTCATCGTCCTTCGCGAGCTCGTCGAGGCGGTCGCTCATGCCGGCTCTCCTTCGCGGGTGTGGAGGCCGTCGGCCGGCTTTCCTTCCCGGGCGCCGCGCACGAGGCCGTCCGCGGGGACGAGCGCAGGCTCGGTCGCCGTGCCCGGCGGGAGGGGCTTCGGCAGGACGAGCACGCGGCCCTCGTGCAGACGCACGCGGTAGGTCGGGATGGTCTCCGTGAAGGGCGGCGGCGACTGCCCATCGCCGGGCCGGTACTGCCAGCCGTGCCAGGGACACGTCAGCGCGCCGTCGATGACCCGGCCCTCGTAGAGCGGGCCTCGCTGATGAGCACAATGCCCGTGGAGCGCGCTCACCTTGCCGTCCCAGCGGACGAGCGCGATGCGCTCCATCCCCGGCACGCAGAGCGGCCGGGCGGCGCCGTCCGGGATGTCCTCGGGGCGTCCCGCGTCGACCCAGCGCTGCCCCTCGAGCTCGACGAACCGAACGGACGGTTCGCTGGGATCCGCGCTCCGCCGGGCCGCTACCAGGTGGAGCCCGCCGACCAGCGCGATGGACCCGCCGACCACCGCGAGCACGAAGGGATGGCGCTCGCTCAGCATCGCGCCGGCGACGACGTGCACGACGAGCAGCGCGTACGCGCCGTAGACGCCCATGTGGAGCCACTTCCACGCCGTGCCGCCGAGCGTCTTCTGCCAGAAGTCGTGGCTCGTGACGGCCATGAGCGTGATCTGGACGAGCGCCACCAGCCCGAAGAGCGGAAAGGGCACGCTCCACCGCGTGAAGGCCACGTCCGCCGCCGGGTCGAAGACGGCCATGAGCTGCCAGGGGTAGTTCCCCGTGTAGTTGTAGTAGTAGCCGAGCACCTCCCGGACGTGCATCAGGGCGACGACCCACATGGCCACGCCCAGATGACGCCGGTTGTAGAGCAGCGGCGCGAAGCGACGATCGAGGCGCGCGGCGGGCCCGATGCACAGGATGATCGTCAACAGAACGAAGGCCGTGGAGCCCCACGCCCGCATCGCGACGATCTCGCGCGTGAGCGCCCCCGTCGCCCCCGTATGCGTCGCCGCCGTCACCGCGAGGAAGCTCTGCTGGGCGGCGACGATGAGGAGCGCGACGAAGACGTCGAAGACGATCTTCGGCCGCGTCCATTGCACGGGCACGTAGCCGTGGCTCATCGCGCGCGCTCCAGGACGGCGGGCGGGTCCTGCGGCGGGGCGTCGTAGCCGCGGATCACGGCCGCGAGGAACAGGGCCAGGAGCATGGGGAGGAGCACCACCCAGACGCGCCGATGGGCGACCCGTTGAGCGCGAATCACGACGACGCCTCGTCGCCGAGGGCCGGAGGCATCGGGTCCGGTGGCTGGCGCCCCTGAACCCAGCGAAGCGCGACGAGCGGCCAGAGCAGCACGCAGCCCGGGAGCACCATCAACCGAAAGCCGATGCGCCCCAGGGACCAACCCCGCGCCCCCTGGTCCACGCGCCCGATGCCCAGGAGCACGAAGAGCAGCGCCACCACGGCCCCGAGGCCGAGATAGACGAAGCCCGCCTCCACGATCGCCATTCCCATCGCCGTCCACCGTCCGTGTGCCGCGCGCCCTCAGATGAGCAGCGGCGCCGTCATCACCTCGACCAGCGCCGGCCCGTCGTGCGCGATGGCCCGGGTGAGCGCGCCCTCGAGCTCCGCACCATCCGTCACGCGGATGCCGAGGATCCCGCAGTTCTCCGCGAACTGCGCGAAGTTCGGGTTGTGGAGCGACGTCTGCCAGACGTCCCACTCCGCGGCGCGCTGCTCCTTCGAGATCTTGCCGAGCTCCGAGTTGTTCATGAGCACGTGCGTGATGTCCATGCCGTACTTCTTCAGCGTCGTGAGCTCGCCGAGGTACTGCCCGAGGCCGCCGTCGCCGCTCACGCTCAGGACCTTCCGGCCGGCGTGCGCGCTCCCCGGCTCCGTCGTCGCCGCCCACGCGCCCATCGCCGCGGGGAGCGCGAAGCCGATGCTCCCGAGGTAACCGCTCATCAGGATCGACTGCGCCTTCGGCTCGAAGTAGCGCCCGAAGGAATAGGTGTTGTTGCCGACGTCGACGGCGATGATCGCGTCGTCCGGCACCGTGGCGTTCATCGCCGTGAAGAGCGCGATGGCGCTCAGGCCCTCGTCGCTCGTCTCGTTCATCCGCCGCGCCTTCTCCGCGCGCCAGATGGCCCAGCGCGAGGCGATCTCCGCGCGCTGGTCGATGGCCGCGGCCTTGCCTTCCACGCGCTCCTTCATGAGCGTCGCGGTGACGCCGACCTCCCCGAGCACGGGCAGCTCGATGGGGTGGAAGCGCGCGATCTGCGCCGGATCGAAGTCCACCTGGATGGTCGGGATCTTCGGCGTGATGCCCGTGTGGTTCGAGAAGCTCGCGCCGAAGACGACGAGGAGATCTGCCTCGTTCATGAACCAGCTCGCGATGGGCGTGCCCGAGCGCCCGAGCACGCCGCAGCCGAGCGGGTGGTGGTCGCTGATGAGCCCCTTGCCCTTGAAGGTCGTGAGCACCGGCGCGTTCAGGCTCTCGGCGAGCGCCCCCACCTCGGCCATGTGGTCCTTGGCGCCGTAGCCGACGATGATCACCGGCCGCTTCGCCGCGGCGAGGGCGTCGCAGGCCGCCTCGAGCGCCGCCGCCGGGGGCGCGATCTCCCGCGCCGGCATGCGTCCATGGGGGTCGCTCGCCTTCGCCTTCGGCACTTCGAGGTGCTGCACCTCGTCCGGGAAGATCAGGTGGCTCACGCCGCGATGCGTCAGCGCGCTCTTGCAGGCGAGACTGGCGAGCGTCGCGTGCTTCGAGCTGTGGAGCACGGTCTGCGTCCACTGCGCGACCTTGCCGAAGGCCGCCGCGAGGTCGATCTCCTGGAAGGCCCCGGGCCCGAGCACCTGCGTGTCCACCTGACCGCTGAGTGCGAGCGCCGGCGCCCGGTCGACGTTGGCGTCCCAGAGCCCCGTGAGGAGGTTCGTCGAGCCCGGCCCGGCGATGCCCAAGCAGGCCGCGATGCCGCCGGTGAGCTTGCCGTAGCCGCTCACGGCGAAGGACGCGGCACCCTCGTGCCGAATGCCGAAGAAGCGCATGCGGCCGGCGACCTCCTGGCGGCGGAGGCCATCGGCGAGGCCGAGGTTGGAGTGCCCGACCATGCCGAAGACGTTCTTCACGCCCCAGTTCGCCATCGTCAGGGCCATCACGTCACCGACGGTCTGGACGTGCTCCTTCTCCTCCGGGAGCGCGATGTAGACGCCGTCGTCGCGAACGTCGACCTCGTAGGTATCGAGGTAGTCGTCGTGGCCGCCGGGCACCTCACCGGTGAGCGGGTGGTAATCCCAGCCGTGCCAGGGGCAGCGGAGCCAGCCGTTCTCGAT
>JBCDGX010000280.1:0-7350 GCA_038750805.1 Myxococcota bacterium | reverse complement strand
GCGAGCACGGCGGCACGGGGCTCGGTCTGAGCATCGTCCGCCGCCTGGTCGACGCCCACGAGGGCCGGGTGCTCGTCGCTTCCCAGTCCGGCCAGGGCACCACCTTCACCGTGGTGCTCCCGGCAATCGAGACCCGCGAGGCCTGAGTGCCCGCACCGCCCGACGACGGCGAGGACGCCCGCGTCGCCCGGCTCGCCGCGCGCTTCGAGCGCTCCCCCCGGGACGCGGCGCTCGCCCTGGGCATCGGCGATGACGCCGCCATCGCCCACGGCCTCGCGCTCAGCGTCGACGTCGCCATCGAGGGCGTGCACTTCCGGCGCGACTTCGCTCCCCTCGAGGTGCTCGCCGCCCGCGCGGCGAACGCGGCGCTGAGCGACCTGGCGGCCATGGGTGCCCGGCCGACGGGGCTGCTGCTCGCCCTCGTCGCGCCGCACGCGGAGCCTCAGGCGAGCTTCGACGCCATCGCCGAGGGCGTGGCGGGCGCCGTGGAGGCCGTCGGCGCGGCGGTGGTCGGCGGCAACGTGGCCCGCGGCGACGCCCTCTCCCTGACGTCGACGGTGTTCGGCCCCGCGCCGGCCACGCCGCTGCGCCGCGACGGCGCCCGGCCCGGCGAGGGCGTGTGGGTGACGGGCCCCCCGGGCGACGCCGCGCTCGGCCTCTCCCAGCTCCTCGCCGGCGTCCGCTCGGGCCCCTTCGTCGAGCGTTGGCTGCGGCCCATGCCGCGCTTCGACGCGGGGTGCGCGCTCGCCGGCGTCGCGAGCGCGGCGATGGATCTCAGCGACGGCCTCCTCACGGACCTCGGGCGGCTGACCCGGGCGAGCGGTGTCGGCGCGACGCTCGTCCTCGGCGACCTGCCGCGCGGTCCCGGCTTCGATGCCGCGGCCGGGGCCGAGGCTCGGGCGCTGCTGCTCGACGGGGGCGAGGGGTACGAGCTCGTCTTCACGCTCGCCGGGACGCCGCCCTTCCCGGCGACGCGCATCGGCACCGTCGACGCCGCGCGCGGG
Organism: Myxococcota bacterium; assembly: GCA_038750805.1. Classification (GTDB taxonomy): domain Bacteria; phylum Myxococcota_A; class Polyangia; order Polyangiales; family Houyiibacteriaceae; genus CALCTH01. The sequence continues at coordinate 6,346 of JBCDGX010000280.1, read as the reverse complement.
CTCCGCGTCGACGCCGGGGAAGGCCCCCGCGCGGTGCGGCCTGCGGGCTTCGACCACTTCAGGCGCCTTTCCTCGCCGGACCCGATCGGCTAGCCCGAGTCCCGGTGAGCGATCTGTCCAAGTACCTTCGCCGGAGCGACGCCGAGGCGCGGCGCATCTTCGCGGCGATGGTGCTCCGCCGTTTCCTGACGCTGGTGAACGTGGTGTCGACGGAGCCGCCGCCGGCGCGGCGCGAGCTCCGGGCCATCGCCGAGGCCCTCCGCTGGGTGCCTCCGGACGAGGCGAGCGTTCGGGCCGCCCGCGAGGCCCTCGATGGCTTCGAGGCCGACCCCTCGAAGGACCCGGTCTGGCTTCTCCTGGCGGAGTGCGCGCGCGCCGCCGCAGACACGCTCGACGACTCCATGCGCGCGGAGCGCTGCGCGGAGACCCTGCTCGCAGCCGTGGGCCGCATCGCCGTGGACGGGCCCCGCGCCGAGGGTCGGGAGGAGCGCTGGCTCGTCGAAGCCCTGCGCGCGGCCATGGACGACGAGCCGCCCGAGGCGGCTCCGAGCATCCAGATCTCCGAAGCCGCCCGCGTCGCCATCAGCCGCGGCTGGAGCGTCCGTGAGCGCGCCGTGCGCGAGAGCGGCATGCGACTCCTCGTCCCGACGCCCTGGGAGGAGGTGCTCCTCGGCGTGGCGGCCCCCGGCGCGAGCCCGAGCGTGCGCGCGATCGTGCACGCCTGGAGCGAGGGTGACGCAGCGGCCGCGGAGGATGCGCTCGGCCGCCACGGAGAGCGCCTCGTCGCCGCGAGCGACGACGCGCCCATCGAGCGCAGGCGACGCTGGCGGACCCTCGCCTTCCTGGTGAACACCTGGGCCTCGCGCTGGCTCCAGGCCGGACCCTTGAAGCGCCATGGCGTCGCCCTCGCCGAGCTCCGGGTCCGCGACGCCGAGGGCTGGCAGGCCGTGCTCACGCGCCTCCAGGAGGCGCGCGCGGAGGCCCTCGCGCTCGCGGATCGCGCCCGCGTGGAAGCCCGGGAGGCGCTCTTCGCCCGGGCCGGCGGCGCCGGCCTCGCGAAGGCGTCGGAGGTCTGCACGAACGAGCACGACCGGGAGCGGGTCGCGCAGGTCGCTCTCTTGGCCGCGACGCTCCTCGACGACGAGACGGCCGAGGCGATCGCCGCGGACCTCGCCCCGAAGGTCGCGCAGCTCACGCTCGAGCTCACCGAGCTCGGCGAAGGCTGAGCGTCCCGGTCCCCTGCCCTAGCGCACGGCAAAGGGACCGTTCGCGGGCGAGACTCCCTCCATGGAGAGGCTGCTCGAGACCCTTCGGGAGGCCATCGTGGGGCGCGACGAGGTCCTCGAGGGCCCCTACGGCCCGCGGCGCGTCACCTACGCCGACTACACCGCGTCGGGGCGCTCGCTCCGTTTCATCGAGGAGTACATCCGCCGCGAGGCGATGCCCCTCTACGCCAACACGCACACCGAGGCGTCGGAGACGGGCCGCCACACGACCCGTCTCCGGGAGGACGCGCGGCGCATCGTGCACGAGGCCGTGGGCGGCGGTCCGGACGACGTCGTGCTCTTCGCCGGCTCGGGCGCCACGGGCGCCATCGACAAGCTCGTCGGCGTGCTCGGCATCCGCGTACCCGCGGAGCTCGACGAGCGCTACGGCATGAGCGCGCGCATCCCCGAGGCCGAGCGCCCGGTGGTGTTCATCGGTCCCTACGAGCACCACTCGAACGAGCTCCCCTGGCGCGAGTCCATCGCCGACGTCGTGACGATCCCCGAGGACGCCGACGGGCGCATCGACCTCGGCGCGCTCGAAGCGGCGCTCGTGGCGCACGCGGACCGGCCGCTCAAGATGGGGAGCTTCTCCGCGGCCTCGAACGTCACGGGCATCGGCTCGAAGACCGGCGAGATCGCGGTGCTCCTCCATCGCCACGGCGCGCTCAGCTTCTGGGATTTCGCGGCGGCGGGGCCCTACGTGCGCATCGAGATGAACCGGGAGGTGCCCGGTCCCGACGGAGAGCTCGCCTACAAGGACGCGGTCTTTCTCTCGCCGCACAAGTTCATCGGTGGGCCGGGGACGCCGGGCGTGCTCGTCGCCAAGCGGCACCTCTTCGCGAACCGCGTCCCCGCGGTCCCCGGCGGCGGCACCGTCGCCTACGTGAACCCGCAGGAGCACCGCTACCTCGAGGACATCGAGCATCGCGAGGAGGGCGGCACGCCGGACATCCTCGGGTCGATCCGCGCGGGCCTCGTCTTCCAGCTCAAGGAGGCCGTCGGCGTCGAGACCATCGAGGCGAAGGAGCGCGCGTTCACGACGCGGGCCATCGCGGCCTGGCGCGACGAGCCGAACCTGCTGATCCTCGGCAACCCGGATCTCTGGCGCCTCTCCATCGTGAGCTTCGTGGTGCGCCACGGCGGGCGCTACCTGCACAACAACTTCGTCGTCGCGCTGCTGAACGACCTCTTCGGGATCCAGTCGCGCGGGGGATGCAGCTGCGCCGGGCCCTACGGGCATCGGCTCCTCGGCATCGACCTCGAGCGCTCCCAGGCCTTCGAGCGGGAGATCGTGCACGGCTGCGAGGGCATCAAGCCCGGCTGGGTGCGCGTGAACTTCAACTACTTCTTGAGCGCGGGCAGCGTGGGCTTCGTGATCGACGCCGTGCGCTTCGTGGCGCGGCACGGATGGAAGTTCCTCCCGGACTACCGCTTCGATGCGACGACCGGGACCTGGGCGCACCACCGTTCCGGCGCCTTCCCCGGCGCGGGCGGGAGCCTCTTCGACGTCGGCTACGGCAGCGGGCGCATGGAGTACCCCGCGCGGCACGCCTCCGAGCCGGAGAGCGTGCTGCCGCGCTACCTCGAGGCCGCGCCCACGGTGCTCGAGGACGCGCTCCGCGGCTACGGCGACCTGCCCGAGCTCGAGGGCTCGCCCGGGCGGGCGGATTTCGAGGCGCTCCGCTGGTTCCCGCTCCCGGGAGAGGCGCTCCGGGAGCTCCGCGGCCAGCTGGCGGCGGCCCCCGGCCAGAGCGCCTGCTCGATCCGCCCCCGCCCCGCCTGACGCGCGCCTCACGCCGCCTTCACGAGCGCCCGGGCGCCGTCGTTTCGCCCGGCATGCGTCTCTCGATGCTCTCGCTCCTGGTGTGTGTCGCCGCATGCGGCGAGGCCGAGCCCCCGCCGGGCACGCTGGCCTATCGCTCCCTCGGCCGGGCCTGGCTCGCCGAGGGCGTGGCCGACCGCGTCCTCGCCCGCCTCGACGTGAACGGCGACGGCCTCGACGACCTGATCGTCGGCGGCAACGCCGGCGGCACGCTCGCGCCGGATCGCATCGTGGTCCTCGTCAGCGAAGGGGACGGGACCTTCCGCGACGCCTCGGCGGAGCACCTCTCCGGTGAGCTGCGAGCGAGCGCGCCCATCGGCGTCCAGGCGGACCTCAACGGCGACGGCATCGACGACCTCGCCATCTTCGACGCGGGGAACCCCGAGGCCGGGCAGGAGCCGGAGGGCGGCTTCCAGGGCGGCCGCCCCGCCCTGCTCCTGAGCGCGGGCGCCTCGCGCTGGGTCGTCTCCGACGCGCTCGCGGACGCCGTGGCGCGGGCGCCCGACGAGGTCTGCTACCTCGGCTGCGACGGGACGCTCCACGCGAAGTCGGCCACCTCCGGCGACGTGGACGGCGACGGTGACGTGGACCTCTGGGTCGAGAGCGGAGGCGGCTACCGGAGCCCGCGCCCGCACTTTCTGATCAACCAGGGGGATGGGACCTTCGTGCTCGACGCGAGCGACGAGCGCCGCAGTGAGGCCCTCATTTCGGGCCCCACGGGCGCCTGGCGCTACGCGGCTCATCTCCTCGAGGACATGGACGGCGACGGCGACCTGGATCTGGTGATGGGCCAGCTTCGCCGGCAGGGCAACGACCAGGACGCGCTCCGCAACCGCATCGTCTTCAACGACGGAAGCGGGCGCTTTCCCGCCGAGGCCTCGCTCGAGCTGCCGCACGTCGCATGGAACGAGGGCTTCACTTACGTGAAGGCGCTGGCCGCCCTCGACCTCGACGGCGACGGAGCGCTGGATCTCGTCCTCGCGCATCAGCGCGGGAACGTGATCCCCGACCCCGAAGGCGTCGGGAACACGGGTCGCTACCTCCAGGCGCTCCTGGCCCGCGGCGAGGGCTTCGAAGACGCGAGCGCGGCGTTCTTCGGCGACCAGAGCGCGACCATGGAGGCGACCCTCGCGCCCTACGGGAGCAACTTCAACACGCCCGATCTCCTGGCGCCCGTGGACCTCGATCTCGACGGGCGGACCGACCTCGTGATGGCGCTCGCGGGGCCCATCGGCGACCACGCGCCCTACGCCTACGTGGCGGGCGAGGACGGGGCCTTCACGGCCCTGGCCGGCGACGCGGTGACGCGCGAGCGCTGGTGGGGCGAGCGCGCCTACCCCATCGACCTCGACGGCGATGGCGACCTCGACCTGGTGCACGCCGACCTCCGCCCGGGCGCCGACGGCCGCTACGGAACGGCGGACGACCGCACGGAGCTGATCGCCAGCCGCTCGAGCGTGCGCTGAGCTCACGCGACGGGACGCGGAGCGCGGGTGCCGTCCTTCGCCACGCCGAGCCGCTTCATCATCTTCTGCAACCCGAAGCGACTGAGCCCCAGAACCTTCGCGGCCTGGGTCTGGTTGCCGCCGGTGCGCTTCAAAGCCTCGCTCAGGAGCCGAGCCTCGAGGGCGTCCACCTGACCCTTCAGGTCGAGGTCGCCGCTCAGGCCCTCGGGGACGCCGCGGGTGAGCGCGGGCCGGAGGTGCTCGAGGCGGAGCTCGTCGCGGGCGAGCACGAGCGCGCGCTGGAGCTCGTTCTCGAGCTCGCGCACGTTGCCGGGCCAGTCGTGCCGGGCCAGCGCCGCGAGCACCTCCGGCGCGACCTCGATGGGCCCCTCGGCGTGGCGCGCGAGGAGATGGCGGACGAGCGGGCCGAGGTCCTCGGGGCGCTCGCGCAGGGGCGGCAGCGCGACGGTGACCACCGCGAGGCGGTAGTAGAGGTCCTCCCGGAAGCGGCCGTCGGCGACGCGCGCCTCGAGGTCCCGATGCGTCGCAGCGATGACGCGCACGTCGACGCGGCGAAGCGCCGAGCCGCCCACGCGCCGGAGCTCCCCCTCCTGCAGGACCCGCAGCAGCTTGGCCTGCATGGCCGGGCTCATCTCGCCGACCTCGTCGAGGAAGAGCGTGCCCCCGCTCGCGAGCTCGAAGAGACCGCTCCGGGACGTCTCGGCGCCGCTGAAGGCGCCGCGCTCGTGCCCGAAGAGCGCGCTCTCGAGGAGCGTGTCCGCCAGCGCGCCGCAGCTCTCGGCGACGAAGGGGCCCTCGGCCCGGGCGCTCGCGCCGTGGATCGCCCGGGCCACGACCTCCTTGCCCGTGCCGCTCTCGCCGCGGACGAGCACGGAGAGGTCCGAGCGCGCGACGCGGAGCGCCAGGTCGAGGGCCTCGCGCATGCGCGGGCTGCGCGCGACGACGGCGCTGGCCCCCTCGCGGAGCACGGCGAGCTCCCGGCGCTGCGCGTCGACGGTCGCGCGGAGCTCGGCCTCGAGGACCTCGAGGCGGTACACGGTCTCCCGCTCGCGCCCTAGGCGCGAGGCCGCCTCGAGCGCACGCCCGGTGAGAGCGGCGAGATGGGCCACGAGCGCCCGGTCGGACGCATCGAAGGCCGCCGCGCGCAGGCGATCGTCGAGGTAGAGCGCGCTCACGCCGTCCGGAAGCGGCGCGCAGAGCACGCTCCGCACGGCGAGCTGATGAACGCTCGCCGCGTCGCCGAGGCGCTCGTCCGCGCGCGCGTCGACGGAGGCCACGGGCCGGCCGCCCGCCAGCGCCTCGCTCACCACGCTCCGCGAGAAGTCCAGGGCCTCGGTCGGGGGCGAGGCGGCGTGCAGCTCGAGGAGCCCGGCCTCGTCCCGCGCCACGAAGAGCGCGCGCTCGGCGCCGGTGGTCGCGAGGGCGGCGTCGAGGGCGACGCTTCGAATGCGCTCGGGCCGATCGCTCGCGACGAGGCGCTCGGCGAAGGTGGCGCGGCGGCGCCAGCGTTCGTCGTGGCCGGGCACCTCGGACGGCGGCGCCGGCGCCGCGGAGCCCTGCTGCAGCACGCGCTCGAAGCGCGGCAGGCGGCGGAAGCGGGCGCGCCGGTCCGGGGGGAGGCTCGAAGCGCCCGCGTCGAGGAGCCCCCGGAGCGCCTTCGCGGCGTCGACCTCGGTCTCGGCCTCGCCGGCGGCGACGGCCAGATCGAGGCGAGCGAGCTGCCAGGCCACGCGACGGTCCCAGGTGCTCAGCGGCTCGCTGCCGAGGCGCTCCGCGGCGGCGGCCGCGTC
>JBCDGX010000279.1:0-7394 GCA_038750805.1 Myxococcota bacterium | reverse complement strand
TACTGGTTGATCTTGCGCTGGCCGGCCTCGCCCTCCTTACGGAGCTCCTCGAGCGGCTTCACGACCACGCCCATCAGCGAGAGAATGATGCTCGCCGACACGTAGGGCATGATGTTCAGCGCGAAGATCGAGAGCTGCTCGAGCGCTCCACCGCTGAAGAGGTTGAACATGCCGAGGAAGCCGCCGGACTGACCGGCGACGACGGCCTTCATGGCCTCCCGGTTCACACCCGGCGTGGTCACGAAGATGCCCACGCGGTACACGGCGAGCATGCCGAGCGTGAACAGGATCCGCCGCCGGAGCTCCGGGATCTTGGCGATGTTGGCGAAGACGCTCATGAGGCTGACTGCATAACCGTGGCGGGCGACGCATGCACGCCGCCCGCCGGGGCTCGGACGGGGCGTTGAGGGTGGCGCGTGAGGGAGGTCAGGCCGGGTACGCCGGACCGGGAATCAAGCGAGCGTCTCGGCGGTTCCGCCGGCCGCTTCGATCTTCTCTCGGGCGCTCTTCGAGAAGGCGTGGACCTTCACGGTGAGGGCCTTGTCGATCTCGCCGTCCCCGAGGACCTTCACGAGGTCGACGCGGCGCTTGAGAAGCCCCGTCTGCTTGAGGGCGTCGACGTCGACGGTCGCGCCGGCGTCGAAGCGCTTCGAGAGCTCGCTGACGTTGAACGTCGCGACGCTCTTGGCCCACTTGTTCGTGAAGCCACGCTTCGGGATGCGCCGGTACATCGGCGTCTGACCACCCTCGAAGCCGAGCATGCCGAAGTCGCCGGGATGCCGGGCCTTCTGGCCCTTCATGCCCTTGCCGGCGGTCTTGCCGAGGCCGGAGCCCACGCCGCGACCCTTGCGCTTCTTCTTGTGCGTCGCTCCCGCCGGCGCCCGAAGACGCGACAGAAGCGGGACGCTGGTTTCCTGCTCGTCAGCCATCGATCTCCTCCACCGTCACGAGGTGGATGACCTTCTTCACCATGCCGCGGAAGGCCGGCGTGTTCGCGACGACCACGGTGCGGTTCGGTCCCTTGAGCCCGAGGCCCTTGAGCACCCTCTTCTGGTGCTCCGTGCGGCCGATGCCGCTCTTGACCTGGGTCACTTTGAGCTGCGCGGCGGCCATCACTGACCCTCCGCCGCGGCCGCTTCACGCTGCTGCCGCATCTTGTCGCTCGTCTGGTCCGCCACGTGCGCGACGGGGACGCCACGCCGGGCCGCGACCATGCGCGCGTCCTCGAGCTGCTTGAGCGCGTCCACGGTCGCCCCGAGCACGTTGTGCGGGTTCGTCGTGCCGATGATCTTGGCGAGGACGTCCTTGACGCCCGCCGCCTCGAGCACTGCGCGCATCGCACCGCCGGCGATCACACCGGTACCGGGCGAGGCCGGACGGAGCATCACGCGCCCCGCGCCGTGGTGACCGTTCACCTTGTGCGGGATGGTGTTGCCGACGAGCGGGACCTTGAAGAGGCTCTTCTTCGCGTGGTCGTTGCCCTTGCGGATCGCCTCGGGGACCTCGTTGGCCTTGCCGAGACCGACGCCGACATGGCCGGAGCCGTCGCCCACGACGACGAGGGCGCTGAAGCTGAAGCGGCGCCCGCCCTTCACGACCTTCGCGACGCGGTTGATGTAGATCACCCGCTCCGTGAGGTCTTCGAGGTCATTGGGATTGATGATGTCTTCCGAATAAGCCATCGAAACCTCAGAACGTCAGGCCGCCCTCGCGCGCACCCTCGGCGAGGGAGCGCACGCGGCCGTGATAGAGATAGCCGTTGCGGTCGAAAACGACCTTCTCGATGCCGGCGGTCTTGCAGGCCTCGGCGAGGGCCTGACCCACGGCCTTGGCCTTCGCCTTCTTGTCGCCGTCGGCCGAGAAACCCGGCGTGAGCGTGGACTTCGCGACGAGCGTCTTGCCCGTCGTGTCGTCGATGATCTGAGCGGAGATGTGCCGCGCGCTCCGGTGCACGGAGAGACGCGGGCGGTCCGGCGTACCGGTCACCTTCTTGCGGATGCGACGCTTGCGGCGGTCGCGGCCCTGGGAACCCTTCTTCATGGCGTCCTCACTTGCCCGACTTGCCCGCCTTCTCGCGGATCTTCTCACCGGTGTACCGGATGCCCTTGCCCTGGTAGGGCTCCGGCGGCCGGAAGGAACGGATTCGCGCGGCGATGCGGCCGACGAGCTCCTTGTCGATGCTCTCGAGGTGAACGCGCGGGTACTTCATGCCGCCCTCGTCCATCTGCTCGATCTTCACGTCGATGAGGGTCGGAATCTCCAGCTCCGGCTGGTGCGAGAGACCGACGGTCATCTTCAGGATGCGGCCCTTCATCTCGGCGCGGTAACCGACGCCGCGGAAGTCGAGGCTGCGCTTGTAGCCATCCTTCGCGCCCTCGACCATGTTGCGGACGATCGCGCGGGTGAGGCCCTGGAACTGGCGCCCCATCTTGCCGGTGCCGTCGGCGGGCTTCACCACGAGGCTCTCGCCGTCCTTCTCGACGACGACCTCGGAGCGGAACTCGCGGGCGATGGTGCCCTTCGGCCCCTTCACCTCGAGCTTGTGCCCGTCGATCTTGACCTCGACGCCCTGCGGGAGGGCGACGGGCTTCTTCCCGTTGCGGGACTGCTTCTCGGCTGCCTCGCCCATCACCACACCTCGCAGAGGACCTCGCCGCCGACGTTGGCTTCCCGCGCGCTGCGGTCGGTCATGACGCCCTTGGAGGTCGAGAGAATGGCCACGCCGAGGCCGTTGTGGACCTTCGGGATGGTGGCGTGACGCACGTAGTAGCGGCGGCCCGGGCGGCTCGCCCGCTGGATGCCCGTGAAGGCGGGACGACGATCACGGCCGTACTTCATCTGAACGGTGAAGGTGCGGTCGTGGACCTCGTAGTCCGTGATGTAGCCCTCTTGCTTGAGGATCTTGGCGATGCTCACCTTCAGCTTCGAAAGCGGGATCTCCGCGCTATCGAGGTGCGCGATACCGGCGTTCCGGAGGCGGGTCAGCATGTCCGCGATGGGATCGGTCATCATGGCTCAGGTCTCCGGGCTCACTTACGGAACGGCACGCCGAGACCGCGGAGGAGCGCGCGGCCCTCTTCGTCGGTGTTGGCGGTCGTGACGAAGCTGATGTTCATGCCCTTGATCTTGTCGACCTTGTCGTAGTCGATCTCGGGGAAAATGATCTGCTCGCGAATGCCGAGCGTGTAGTTGCCGCGGCCGTCGAAGGCCTTCGGGCTCACGCCCTTGAAGTCGCGGGTCATGGGCAGCGCGAGCGTGACGAGCCGGTCCATGAACTCCCACATGCGGCTCTTCCGGAGCGTCACCATGCAGCCGATGGGCATGCCCTGACGCAGCTTGAAGCCGGCGATGCTCTTGCGGGCCCGCGTCGTGACGGCCTTCTGACCGGTGACGCGCGTGAGCTCGTCCAGGGCGGCGTCGACGAGCTTGCCGTTCTGGACGGCCTCACCGAGGCCCATGTTGACGGTGATCTTCGAGAGACGCGGAACCTGCATGGGGTTCGCGTACTCGAACTCCTTCATGAGGAGCGCGATCACTTCGTCGCTGTACTTTTTCCGAAAGCGGGGTGCGTATTCCATGAGTTCCTCCGGGTTGCACCGCCGAGAGTCTCCACGGTGGGCCGGATGGGCCGGGTCGCCTCTACGGGTACCCGACCGGATTGCGATTCGATCGATTCCGTCAGTCGATGACGGCGCCGCTCTTCACGGCGATGCGGACCTTGTTGCCGTCCTTGTCTTCACCCATGCGGATGCGGGTCGGCTTCTCGGTCTCTGGGTCGACGAGCATGACGTTCGAGACGTGGATGGGAGCCTCGCGCTCGACGATGCCCGTCTCGCGGTACTTCCGCGGGCTCTGGTGGCGCTTCATGAGGTTCACGCCCTCGACCACCACGCGCTCGCCGACGATGCTCAGGATGCGGCCCGTCTGGCCCTTGTCCTTGCCCGCCACGATCGCGACGAGGTCGTCCTTCTTGAGTCGAACGGCCATCACACCACCTCCGGTGCGAGCGAGACGATCTTCATGAACTTGCGCGCGCGGAGCTCACGGGCCACCGGCCCGAAGATGCGCGTGCCGATCGGCTCGTTGTCCTTGTTCACGAGAACCGCGGAGTTCGAGTCGAACTTGATGTAGGTGCCGTCCGGGCGCTGGTACTCGCGCCGCGTCCGGACCACGACCGCGCGGGCGACGTCGCCCTTCTTCACGCGGGACGTGGGAAGCGCCTCCTGGATGGAGACGACGATGATATCGCCGAGCTGCGCATAGCGCCGCCGCGAGCCGCCCAGCACCTTGATGCAGGCCACCCGCTTCGCGCCGCTGTTGTCGGCGATGTCGAGAACCGATTCCGTCTGGATCATCTCAGACCTCCGGCGGCCGCTCGATGAGCCGGCTGACGACCCAACGCTTGGTCTTGCTCATGGGGCGCATCGACTTGATCTCGATGAGATCGCGCGTGCGCATCTCTTCGTGCTCGTCGTGCGCGTGGTACTTCTTCTTCCGCTTCACGTACTTGCCGTAGAACGGGTCCCGGAAGCGGCGGACGACCTCGACCACGACGGTCTTCTTCGCCCGGCCCGGGTTCTTCGTGTCGTTGACGACGCGACCGACGAGGCGGCGCTGACGGCCGCGCTCCTGGGCGGCCTTCGGCGTCGGCTTGCCCTCGAGCGCCGCGGCGATGGCGACGGGCACGACCTTCTCGGCCGGAGCCTCGACGGCCGGCGCCTCGGCGGCCGGGGTCTCCGCCGCCGCCGTCTCCTCGGCGGGCGTGGTGTTTTCTTCGGACATCGTCTTCAGGCCTCGGTGCCCTCCGCCGAGCCGACCGCGTGGGACTTCTCGACGAGGATGGTCTTCACCCGCGCGATGTCGCGGCGGATCTTGGCGATCTCGCTCGTGTCATCGAGCTGGTTGGAGTGGTTGTCGAAGCGGGCCCGCCAGAGCTTGCGCTCGAGCTCGCGCTCCATCTGCTCGAGCTCCTCGCGGGTGCGCTCGCGAATCTCTGCGGCCTTCACAGCTGTTCGCTCCGCTTGAAGAAGATGGTCTTCACCGGGAGCTTGTGCCCGGCGATGCGGAAGGCCTCGCGCGCGAGGTCCTCGGGGATGCCCTCGATCTCGTAGAGCATCTTTCCGGGCTTCACGACGGCGACCCAGGCCTCCACCGAGCCCTTACCCTTACCCATTCGAGTCTCGAGCGGCTTCTTGGTGAGCGGCTTGTCCGGGAAGACCCGGATGTAGAGCTTGCCCTGACGACGAACCGTTCGCTGGATCGCCATACGAGCCGCCTCGATCTGGCGGGCCGTGAGCCAGCCCGGGCTGAGCGCCTGGAGGCCATAATCCCCGAAGGAGACGTCGCTCCCCCGGTAGGCCTTCCCGCGCATGCGCCCGGTGTGCATCTTGCGGAACTTGGTGCGCTTCGGCTGCAGCATCGTTCAGCCTCCCCTCAGCGCCGCGGCGGCGGCGGCGCGCCACCCGGCGCGCGACGCACCGGCGACTGCTCGCCCTTGAAGATCCAAACCTTGATGCCGACGGTACCGGCCTTCGTCTTGGCGACGTACTCGCCGTAGTCGATGTCGGCGCGGAGCGTGTGAAGCGGCACCCGACCCTCGCGGTACCACTCGCTCCGGCTGATCTCGGCGCCACCGAGGCGGCCACCGGCGTTCACCCGGATGCCCTTCACGCCGAACTTCATCGCCGTGGAGACGGCCTTCTTCAGCGCGCGGCGGAAGGCGACGCGACGCTCGAGCTGCGTGGCGATGGACTCGGCCACGAGCTGTGCGTTCGTCTCGGCCTTCCGGACCTCCTGGATGTCGACGAAGAGCTCGCTCTCCGTGAGCTTCTGGAGGTCGGTCCGAAGCTGCTCGACGCCCGCACCACGCTTACCGATGATGATGCCCGGCCGCGAGGTGTAGATGACCACCTTCACCTTGCTGGCCGCGCGCTCGATCTCGATGTCGGCGATGCCCGCGTGCGCGAACTTCTTCTTGATGGTCTCCTTCAGCTTCAGATCCTGATGGAGCCACGTCGCGTAGTTGCGGTCCTCGTACCACTTCGACTTCCAGGGCTTGATGACGCCCAGGCGGAAGCCGTAGGGATGGGTCTTCTGTCCCACGGCTTATTCTTCTTCCTCGCCGATGACGACGGTGATGTGGCTCATGCCCTTGACGATGCGGGTGGCCCGGCCCTGCGCGCGCGGGCGGTACCGACGCATGTGGCGGTTCGGGGCCATGTCGGCGAAGGCCGTCTTCACGACCAGCGCGTCGAGGTCGACCGACTCGTCCTGCTGACGGGCGTTGGCGACGGCGCTGTCGAGCACCTTCGCCACGATGGGAGCCGCGGACTTCGGCGTGAAGCGGAGCTCGTCGAGCGCCTGCGCCACGTTCTTTCCGCGGATGAGGTTCAGCACCACCCGCGCCTTGCGGGGCGAGATGCGCTGGAATCGTGCTTTCGCGATGGCTTCCATGATCCGGCCTGCTTAGGGAATCGGGGGTGTTAAGGGGGCGTGGCCTAGCACGCGCCCCAAGCCCCCTCAAGCGTCGTCAGCGCTTCCCCTTCTTGTCGGCCTGGTGGCCGTGGAACGTACGGGTCGGCGCGAACTCGCCGAGCTTGTGACCGACCATGTTCTCGGTGATGAACACGGTCACGAACTTCCGGCCGTTGTGAACGGCGAAGGTCATGCCGAGGAAGTCCGGCGTGATGGTCGAGCGACGCGACCACGTCCGAATCATCTTCTTGTCGCCGGTGGCCCGGGCCTTGTCGACCTTGGTCTGGAGGCTGGCTTCGACGTAGAAGCCCTTCTTGAGCGAACGTGCCATTACTTACGGTTCCGCCTGCGAACGATGAACTTGTCGGTGGACTTGTTGGTGCGGGTCTTCTGACCCTTCGCCAGCTGACCCCAGGGGGAGCAGGGGTGGCGACCACCCGCGGTCCGGCCCTCACCACCACCCATGGGGTGGTCGACGGGGTTCATGGTCGTGCCGCGGTTGTGCGGGCGACGACCGAGCCAGCGGGAGCGCCCGGCCTTGCCGAGCGTCACGCGCGCGTGCTGCGGGTTCGAGACCTGGCCGATGGTGGCGCGGCAGTCGAGGTGCACCATGCGCACCTCGCCGCTCGGGAGCCGGACCTGCGCGTAGGCGCCGTCCTTGGCCATGAGCTGCGCCGCCGTGCCCGCGGAGCGGACGAGCTGAGCGCCCTTGCCGATCTTCAGCTCGATGGCGTGAATCATCGTGCCGAGGGGCATGTGGCGAAGCGGCATGGCGTTGCCGGGCTTCACGTCGGCGTTCCGGGAGCTCACCACCGTGTCGCCTTCGTTCAGGCCGTCGGGGGCGAGAATGTAGGCCTTCTCGCCGTCCTTGTAGTGGATGAGCGCGATGCGCGCGGAGCGGTTGGGATCGTACTCGAGGG
>JBCDGX010000278.1:0-7401 GCA_038750805.1 Myxococcota bacterium | reverse complement strand
CCTCGCCGCGCGCGCCGGCGACGAAGGCCTCGTTCAGGATGGGCAGGAGCTGCGCGGGGCCGACGCAATAGTCCGGGAAGCTCGCGGGCACGTCCGGGAGCGTGCAGTCCGTACCCTCGGGCACGCTGAAGCGCGGGTCGTAGCGACGCACGACCCGCGAGTCGAGGCCCTCCTCGGCTCGGTAGATGCGCAGCGCCTCTTCGAACTCCGCGGCCACCGGTTCAAGATCGCGGCCGAAGAGAAGCGTCGCGATCTGCTCGAACTGGGCCACGCGCCCGACGGTGCTGATGGTCTCCTCGATGCGGACGTAGTCGCCCCCGTCAGAGACGCAGGCGGCGTATCCGTCGTCGGTTCCGGGAACGTAGTCGGTGGGGCCCGGGGAGCACTCCCCGTCCGCCGGCGCCGGCACGCCCTCGCAGGACGGCCCCTCGATCACGAGCGCCATCCCCATGTCCATGGACATGCCCCCGTCGACGACGAGCCCGTCGTCATCACCGCAAGCCGCCACCAGAACGAAGAAGCACACCAAGCAACGCACACGCCCAGCCTAACGCCCAACGGGGGCCCTGCACGTCTGGCTCACCGCCCCCCTCGAATCCAGAGGATCACCGAACGCCCGGGCCCGTTCACGCTCGAGCCGTGCACGCGATAGGCCGCGTCCGCGAGGTTCTCGGCGACGAGGCCGAGGCTCAGCCCGTCGCGGAAGCGCCAGCCGGCGCGGAGCTCGACGCGCGCGTAGCCCGGCGTGCCTCCGATGGGGATGCGCGGGTCCGAGCCGTCGCTGATCGCGAGGCGCGTCTGGGCCCGCGCCCAGCGAAGCCCCGCGCCCACCCAGAGGCCCGTCGGGCGGTGGCGGTAGCGGGCCTCCACGCCTCCCTGGAGCGGCGGGATGCGCGAGAGCGGCACGCGCCCGGGCGGCGCGTCCCGGTCCCCGAGGCTCGGCCCCTCGCCCCAGGCGAAGCTCGCCAACGCCCGCACGCGGAGGTCGCGCACCGGGAACACCGACACGCCTCCTTCGGCGCCGAAGATGCGCGAGCGCGAGCCCGCGTTCACGAGCTGGAAGGGGTCGCGCGACGCCACGCACTCCGGCGTCTCCGGCGGGCAATCGGCGGTCTCCCGGACCGCGCGCTGGATGCCGCGACGGAGCAGGGTCGCGAAGGTCCAGGCGTCGAGGCGGAGCCAGCGCGTGCGCGCCAGCACGCCGGCCTCGAAGGTCCAGGCCTGCTCGGGGCGGAGCCCGGGGTTCTCGAACTGGAACCCGGGCCCGACCTGCTGGCGGCTCGTGAGGTCGTCGAGGTTCGGGGCGCGGAAGCCCTGGTCGGCGTTGACGACGACGCGGACCGCCTCGTGCGCGCGCATGTCGAGGCCCGCACGGCCGACCAGCGCGCCGTAGCGCGCGTCCACCGCCGCCGTCCCCGTCGTCGGGTCCGCCGGAGCCCGCGCGCCGACGAAGGCCGTCCGGAGGCCGCCGCGAAGGGTCACGCGCTCGTGGAGCGGGACGGCCAGCTCGGCCCAGGCGCCGACGCGCGCGTACACGCTCCCGGGGAGGTACTGGCCGCGGCTGGCGGGGAAGGTCGCGCCGAGATCCGTGAAGGCCTGCGCGCCCGTCGACTCGACGGTGTCGACGCTCCCTTCGCCGCCGAAGCGGAGCCGCGCCCAGCCGAGGTCGGTCCCCGCCCGAAGCGTGAGGCCGAGCGTGTCGAGGGTGTCGTCGAAGGTGAGGGTGGTGAAGGAGCGCGGACGCTCCCGGAGGCGGCGCTCGGCGCTCCGCTGATGGCTGACGATCAGCTCGAAGGCGTCCAGGGGCCCCGCCGTCCCGCGGATCGCGAGCGTGCTCAGGAAGCGCCGCAGCCGGGCGATGGTGAGGCACTCGTCCAGGGGCGCCTCGGCTGGCGGGCATTGGTCGGTCCGCGGCGCGTCGCTCTGCAGGTAGCCGTAGGTCGCGGCGACGAAGCGGAGGGTCTCCGCGCCCTTCAGCTGGTGCTCGAGGCGCAGGTCGAAGGTGCCCTCCCGAAAGCCCGTGCCGAGCTGGGTCCGCCAGCGCTCGGGGGCGTCCGGATGCGTCCGTTCCTCGGCGAAGCGCGGCACCCAGGGCGCCTCGTCCCCCCGTCCCGTGCCCTCGATGCGGCGGCGATGGCGGACCACGCCTCCGCTCTCGAGCAGGCCGACGTCCCGCACGCCCCCGCCGGCGAGCAACGCCGTACGGGAGCCGACGCGGAGCTCGAGCTCGGCGCGCCCGCCCACGTCATCGTCGGCCGAGCCGTAGCGCAGAAACGCGCGAGGCCGGGCCGTGAGGCCTTCGTTCTCCGGGTCGAGGAGCGGCCGGATGGGCGTGGCCAGGATGGCCCCGCCAAGCGCGTCCGAGCCCCAGCGCACGCTCGCGCTACCGCGCTGGACCTCGAGCTGCGCGACGGTGAGCCGGTCGACCGTGAAAAAGTACTGGTTCGGCCCCTGGCGGAAGATGGCGTGGTTGAGGCGCACGCCGTCGAAGACGTGCACCACCTGCTGCCCCGTGAGCCCACGGACGTAGGGCGAGGCCTGGCCGTGGGCCGTCTGCTGCACGGCCACGCCCGGCTCCCAGCCGAGGGCGTCGGGGGTCGAGCGCGGCTGGCGCTCGTCGAGGTCCCGGCGGGTGACGAGGGAGCGCGCCTCCCCATCGTCGTCCTCGGGCGGCGCCACGCTAGCGCGGGCGCCGAGACCCTCGTCCTGAGCCTGGGCGACGGTCGCCTGGAGCCAGGAGCAAAGAAGCAAGATGAAGCGCGCGGCGCGCACGCACCCACCGTAGAACGGAGGACCGCGCTCAGGCACGGCCTCCGCTCACGGCGGTCGGCTCAGATGGCGCGCACGCTGCGGGGCTGGAGCCCGTCCGCGCCGATCGACACGCTCTCGCCGGCCTCGAGCGTCGCGCCGACGGTGAAGCGAAGAAGCTCGCCCGCCTCGGCGTCGGGCACGAGGAGGGTGCCGCCGCCGAAGGCGCCCTGGCCGATCACGAAGGAGACCGTCGCGCGCGCCAGCTCGGTGAATTCGCCGGTCTCGAGGTCGAGGGCCCAGAGGATGTCCGGGATGTCCGCGAAGTTGCCGTAGCTGACCGTCACCAGCCGATTGCCCCCGAGGCTCACGACGTTCACGCCAGCCAGTGGAGACTCCTCGTCGTCCGCTGCGATCCAGCTCGCGACGACGGCCGGCGCGTCCCCGGCGAGCGACACGCGCACGATGCCGGTCGTCGCCCGCGTGCCGACGGGGTCGCCGAAGAACGCATCGGCCCAGCCCTGGCAGGCAACGAGGAAGTCCGTGTCGGAGTCGGCGACCGGCTCGACCTGCCCGCAGTTCGCGAGCCCGCCCGGCATCTCGAAGCCCTCGACCGCGCCGCTCGTGAGGTCGACGAGGGCGACGGTCCCCTGGCCGTGCGCGCGCGGGGCGCCGAAGGCCAAGTTGACGGGAAGGCGGGCAAGCCCGACGACGACGGTGTCGCCGATGCGGGTCATGCCCGCCGGGCGCGCGCCGATGGGCACGTCGACGGCCGGCTCGCCCTCCGCGTCGAGGCCATCTGCCGTAGTGTCGAACTCGGTCAGATCGATGCGCTGCCCGTTGGTCATCATGGTCACCGGGTCGAAGCCGATGAGATCCGTGCCCCGCTCGAGCTCCGGCGCCTCGCCGTCGGGGTTGCCCTCCTGCCGCGACGCCCAGGCCTCGTCGCCCACGACCACGAAGTCCTGGAGGTTCAGCGTCGTCGACTCCGGCGTGAGCCGGACCTGGCCGACGAGGCTCCCGTCGGGGCAGAGCCGGGTGATGACGTCGGTGCCGAAGCGATCGACGAGACCGATGGCGTCGGGCGAGGCATCGGTGGGCAAGACCACGTCGCCCTGGAGCGTCGCGACGAGCCCCGCGGCGCTCGTCCCGGAGTCAATCCAGCCGGCGTTGGTGACGTCGCCCGCCGCATCCAGAATGGCGATGCGGGTGCTCGTGAAGTCGCTCGTCACGACGGCGAAGGCCGGCGCGTCGAGCGGGTCGAGGAGCGCCGTGTCGGTCGGGCAGAGCGCCACGCCGGCGTCCATGCCCATGTCCTCGTCGCCGCCCATGTCGTCCGTGCCCATGTCGAGGCCCGCGTCGGAGTCGCCGGGCATGTCGAGACCGAGGTCCGTCGCGACCATCCCGTCGTCGTCGCCGCAGCCCGCGAAGAGGGCGAGCGCGAGCGCCCACCGAAAAGCCCAACCCATTCGATTCATCATTCAAAGCTCCATGCTGTAGCGAAGCTCGGCCGCATAGCGGCGACCGGGCAGAGGGAAACCGAGGAAGTCCTGACCGCGCTGGTCGAGGAGGTCCCGAACGGTGAAGAGCGCGCTCAGACCGAGGCGCAGGTCGACGCGGACGCCCATGCCCAGCCAGGTGCGGCCTGGGATGCGAACGAGGTTTGCCGGGTCGTTGAAGTAATCGCCGCGGTGAAACACGGAGGCGAAGAAGACGGCGTCGGACAGGGGCCCCCGCGGACCGAGGTGCAGCTCGGGCTGCGCTTGCGCCTGGAGCTCTGGACGCCAGGGCAGCGCGTTTCCGGTCTCCGACTGGGTCCGAAGGCGCGTGAGCGTTCCGGCGAGCGCAACGTGAGGGCCGAATCGAGCGCGCCCGCCAAGCTCGACACCACGGCTTCGCGCATCTCCGGCATTCTGAAAGATCACCGTGAACTGCGAGGTCAGCCTCGGGCGCACGACCTCGTCTATGCGGAGGTCGAAGTAGCGCACCTCGAACGTGCCCCGGACCGGTCCCTTGCGACCGCGCATGACGAACCCGGCGTCGACGCTCCGGCTACGCTCGGGTCCGAGCTGGATGTTCGGCAAGACGGCGCCGGCGTCCCCGAAGAGCTCGAGGAAGGTCGGGAATCGGGTGCCCGTGGCCACGCTGCCTACGAGGGACAGCCAGGGGAGCGGCGCAACGGCAGCAGCCGCGCGGATGGTGGGGCGTCGATGGCTCGTCTTCACGATCTCCTGGCGCCCGAAGCCGCGGTCGATCCCCCCGGCTTCCGTACGCTGGTGCTCGACGCGCGCGCTCACGCGGAAGTCGAGGCCGACCCCTAGCGCGTGCCCGTGGGCGCGCAGCTCGCCGGTCAGCGCGCTCGCGACCCGGCGCGAATCGTCGATCTCGGCACCCAGCGAGTTGTCCGGCCGAAAGCCGGCCCAGCGCGTCGAGGCCACGCCCGTCGCCTCGAGCCAGGGGTGGAGCGTGGCGCTGCCGGCGACGCGCACCATGGCGTCGGCGAAGCGGTCCTCATTTTCGTTGAAATCGAGGCCGATCTCCCGCTCCGGGTCCGAGACGCGTTGCTGGTGTACGCCGCCCCCGGCCGCCACCTGGAGGCGTCCGCGCTCGAAGCGATGGAGGTAGGCCGCGTTGCCCGAGAGGCGGACGTCCTGGCGCCGCGTCGCCTCGGCCGTGTTCTGCGCCGGTCCCGGATCGCCGCCCTGGCGCTGGGTCCCGAGGATCACCGCCGAGAGCTCGCCGGCGTCTCCCACGTCCGCGACCACGTGCGCGAGCCCGAAGGCGCCAAGCGTGTGGGCGTTCACCCGGCGGCTCTCGCCGTCGTCTTCGCCGTCGAGGCTGGTGCCCGCATCGTCGGCGAAGGGGAAGTCGTTGCGCGCACCGTCGACGCCGACGCTCGTCGTGACGCGCAGCCGTTCGCTGCTCACGTGGCTCTCCGCGCCGAGCTGCCACGCCCCGAAGGAGCCCAAGCCGAGGCGGAAGCGTGCGGCGGGCGCCCCGAGAGCTGCCGCGCGCAGGCGGAGCACGCCGCCGATGGCGCCGCTGTCGAGCCAGGCCGGCGCCCCACCGCGGTAGACCTCGACGGCTCCGAAGGCCGGCGCAGCGAGCAGGGCGAGGTCGAAGGCCCCCCCTTCGCCGCCGCCGAAGGGCAGGTCCTCGAGCATCACCGCGGTCTGGTTCGCGGCCGCCCCGCGAAGGGCGAGGTACGCCCGCGCGCCGCTCGCCCCGCTCTGGCGGACGTCGACCCCGGGGAGCTGGAGGAGGAGCTCCGGCATGCTCCGCTCCGCGGCGTCGGCGTCCTGTCCCGACGCCGAGCTCCCCGCAGCGGTCGGGTCGAGGGGGTTCGTCGCCGGGAGCGGCGGCGCCACCCGCGCGCGGGCCCCGAGCTCCTGCGCCCGCACCGGTGCCGCGGCCGCGAGGGCGGCGAGCAGCAAGGGAAGGCGGGCAGGAGAGGTCATCGGGGCGGTGGCCCCGGGCGACGGACGTCGGAGAACGCAGCACGCGCCACGACGACGCGCGGGTGGACGGGCGCCCACCGTTCTCCCTGCGCCATCCCCGAGGCGTGTTCAGGAGCGCGTCGATGGGCAGGTCTCCGGGCTCCCGGTCATGTCCCTCGCCGCCTTCCCAGGCGGCGACCACACCGGGAGCCATGGCTCCCAGCCGGTAGACCGCACGCCCAGTGGCATGTGGCGAGGGCACCCAACCGAATCACCGTGGCGGGTCCGCGCCGGATTCTCACCGGCTTCCCTCTCGGCTCCCCGGCTGTCTCTCCGGCTCGCCTGTTCGGGGAGGCCGAAGCCACCCCTCACCCAACTCGCTGAGCGCTAGCTAGGCACCGCGCGTCGAAAGTGTCAACGCGCGGCCGCGGGAACGCTCAGCCGCCGTAGCGGATGGGCAGCGTGAGGCGGCGTCGCTGGGCCGAAAGCTCGGCCCAATGCAGCGCGTCCGGCGGCGCCTCGACGCAGCGAATGCCTCCTCCACTCGTGGAAGATGCCTCGCACCGGTGGCGCGCCACGTCGGGTTCCCTGCTCCTCCTTGGGAGCGGTGCTCAAGGCCGCGCGTAGACGATGGGAAGGGAGAGCCACTGATTGCTGTCGCGGCCCCACTGGAGCGCTGGCGGTGGCGGCACGACGCGACGTATCCCCTGCGCGAACTCGAGGGCGGCGGCGTCGAGCAAGTCGTGCCCACCGCTCCGCTTGACGCGTGTCGCGAGCACGCGCCCATCAGGGGCGATGCGAAAGCTGATCACCACGCGACCGGCCAGCCCCGTTCGCCGAAGTGCAAGGGTGGGTCGCGGTCTCCCCATCGCGGCGTACACCCTGGCACCCCACGCTCGAATCATCCTCGATCGATCCGCGCCAGAGGGTGCACTCGGCGGCTCGGCCGCCTCACGGCGCCCGGCTCCTGGGCGCAGCGTGCCGTTCACGGCGCCATCGCTTCCCGGACCCCCGGGGAGCCCCACGGCGAGTCCGCCTTCGACGGACGCGACGGTCGCCTGAGGGGCACCCGCGGCGGCGTCCATCTCAGCACGCGCGTTCGGGTCGCCGGGAGGCTCGTCCGAGTCGGACGGCGCCTCCGCCGCCACTGGCTCCGGCAGACGCTCCCAGCGCACGACGACCTCCCGCGAGCGCCGGGGCCGGGCGATGGCCTCGG
>JBCDGX010000277.1:0-7432 GCA_038750805.1 Myxococcota bacterium | reverse complement strand
TGCTCCCGGGCGAGCGCCAGCGCCGCCCGGCCGTCCCTCGCCTCGACGACCTCGAGCCCCTGCGATTCGAGCGTGCGCCGGAGCATGTCCCGCGTCGGCCCGTCGTCCTCGACGAGGAGTACGGGCCGGGCCTCGACGGCCGCGGCGTCCTTCAGGTGCCGGGTCAGGACGTCCGCCAGCCGGTCCGAGCCGACGGGCTTCACGAGGTAGTCGTCCGCGCCGAGCGCGTAGCCGACGTCGGGCTGGTGGACCATGGTCAGGAGCACGACGGGCAGGTGCGCCGTGAGCGCGGAGGCCTTCAGCGCGGCCAGCACGGCCCAGCCGTCCATGCCCGGCATCATCACGTCGAGCAGGATGGCGTCCGGCTGGAGCTTCTCCGCTGCGGCGAGGCCGTCGGGGCCGTTGTCGACGCACTCGACCGCGAAGCCCCGCTTCGAGAGCGAGCGGATGGCGAGGTCGTGCACCGCGGGGTCGTCGTCGATCACCAGCACCGTGTGCCGGGCCCCGAGGGGCCATACGGAGCTGCGCCGCGTCTCCCCCGGCTCCGGCGGAAGCGAGCCGCGCGCGACGATCCGGGGCAGCACGATGCGGAAGGTCGAGCCGACGTCCGGGGTGCTCTCGACCTCGATGTCGCCGCCCATCATGGCGCAGAAGCGCTGGCTGATCGCGAGGCCGAGGCCCGTCCCGCCGTAGCGCCGCGTCGTCGAGGGGTCGGCCTGCTCGAAGGGCCGGAAGAGGCGCGCGAGCTGCTCGGGGGTCATGCCGATGCCCGTGTCGCGCACCTCGAAGGAGAGCCCGTCTGCGGCGGCCTGCACGCAGAGGCGGACTTCGCCCTCCGCGGTGAACTTCGAGGCGTTGCTCAGGAGGTTCAGGAGCGCCTGGCGCAGCTTCGTGAGATCCGCCTCCATCGCGCCGAGGTCGTCGTCCAGCTCCACCTCGAGCGCGACCTCGCTGTCGGTGAAGAGCCCCTCCGCGGTCCCGATCACGTCGCTGACGGCCTGAAGGACGTCGAAACGCTCGATGTAGAGCTCCATCTTGCCGGCCTCGACCTTCGAGAGGTCGAGCACGTCGTCGATGAGCCGGAGGAGATGGCGCCCCGCGGTGTGGATGCGGCCGAGGTCCTGCGTGGCGTCCTCGAAGCCGAGCTCGACGGCCTCCTCGCCGAGCATCTCCGCGTAGCCGATGATCGCGTTCAGCGGCGTGCGGAGCTCGTGGCTCATGTTCGCGAGGAACTGGCTCTTCGCCCGGTTGGCCGCGAGGGCCGCGTCGCGCGCCGTCGCGAGCTGCGCGTTGGCGCGGCGAAGCTCCTCCTCGGCGCGGACCCGCTCGGTCACGTCGCGCTTCACGCCCACGCGATGGGTCTGCACCCCGTCCTCGTTGACGATGGGGCTGACCGTCGTCTCGCTGTGGACGAGGCGTCCGTCGCGGGCGCGGCTCACGATGACGCCCTGCCAGACGCGGCCCGCGACGAGCGTCGCCTCGATCGCCTCGAAGAAGGCCTCGTCGTGGACGTCGCTGCGGATGAGCTGCGCGGGCGTGCGTCCCACGGCGTCCTCCGGCGGGATGCCGAAGACGCGCTCGTAGGCCCCGTTCACGTACTGGAGGACGGCGCCCGTATCGGCGATCTCGATGACGTCGCTCGCGGCCTCGACGGCGGCCCGGAGGAGGCGCTCTTCCGTTCGGTCGAGGACCCGCCGGAGGCAGAGGCGCACCCGCGCGAGGAGCTCGCCGGGCACGCGCGGCTCGATGAT
Organism: Myxococcota bacterium; assembly: GCA_038750805.1. Lineage (GTDB taxonomy): Bacteria > Myxococcota_A > Polyangia > Polyangiales > Houyiibacteriaceae > CALCTH01. The sequence goes on along the minus strand of JBCDGX010000277.1, from coordinate 5,681 downwards.
GAGCTCGTCGACCCGGCGATCGCCCGCGACCGCGTGGGCCTCGCTCGGTGGGGCGATCACGATGAGCGCCGCCCCCTCGAGGGCCGCGGCGGAGGCGTGCGCGCGCCGCGTCGAGGGGGCCATCTCCCCGACGTCGAGGATCACGAGCGGAGCCTCGCCGTGCACGGCCTCGTGACCCGCGCTTTCCAGCTCGGTGCGGATCCCGGCGGCGCGCTCGGCGCTCTCGGCGATGACCCGAACCCTCATGCGAAGGACGTTTGCCGGCCCCGCGGACGCGGAGCAAGTCCGCGGGGGTATCCGAGATGCCCCGACGGGCCTTCGGGCGTCGTCGCCGGAGGCACCGAGCAGGCTAGGCGCGCGGGAGATCGAGCAGGAGCTCGTCGCCGTCGTCGAGGGCGTACACGTTGCCGAGGGAGGCGACGGCCGGGTCCGCGGCCAGGGTCATCATGTGGTCCTCCGCGTTCGGGACCCGCGCGATGCGGAGCTGCCAGCGACCGTGAGGATGCGTCGAGGCGACCAGCGAGAGCGTCTCGGCGCCGTCCTCCACGATGCGCGATAGGAGCTCGGCGAGGGGCGCGCCGAGGGCCGCGGCGAGGGGGAGCTCGAGGGTGACGTCGGCGGCGCCCTCCACGCTGATCGTGAGGGTACGCCCGGCGCGCCGAGCCGCAGCCTGGGCCTCCCGGGTGACGTGCGCGAGGAGGCCCTCGGCGGTGTCGTGGCCGAAGAAGCGCGCAGCCTCGACGAGGGCTCCGAGGCCCCGGCGGAGCTCCTCCTCCACGAAGCGAAGGCCGCGCTCCCGATGCTCGAGGAGGCGTGTCGCGGCCGCCAGGGTCTCGAGGCCCTCGAGCACCTTCCCGATGGCCCGGGTCGGGACCTGGCGCATCGGCTCCGGTCCCTCCGGGGCGTCGTCGATGGCCTCGTGGAGCGCGAGCTGGCGCGCGAGCCCGTCGCCCAGGTCGCCCGCGTCCACCTGACCTGCGCTGAGCAGGATCTCCCCGAGCGGTCGGCCGTCGCCCTCGCCCTGCGCTCTCAGTGCTCCGACGACGTCGGCGGCGCGGGCGCTACCGAACTCGACGAGGAGGTCGCCGATGCCGCGGCGTCCCGGGCGGGGTGCGGCCTCGCCCAGATCGACCTCGACACCGTGCTCGGCGAGGGCCGCGAGGAGGCCGCCGGTGCACTCGTAGCCTCGGCCGCCGCGGGCTTCGTCCAGGCGTGCTCGGAGAACGGCGACCCCCCGCCGGGCGAGCGTCGCGGCCTTCGCGGGGTCGTCGCAGGCGGCGAGGCCCTCGGCGAGGCCCGTGGCGAGGCGTGCGACGATGGTCGCGCCGAGCGCGTCCGCGCTGGCGAGCACGCCGAGGGCGTCGGCGAAGGCGTCGCCCGGGTGCGCGCCGGGGTCCCAGGCGGTATCGGCGGCGTCGAGAGCCTCCGCGGCCTGCGTGAAGAAGGCGTCGGCGAGCTCGGCGTCAAGGTCCATGGCTGCGGCGGCGGGGTCCCCGTCCGGCGGCATGGCGGCCGGAAGGTCCATCGAACCTGTCGCTGCGACGGCGTCCCCCATCCACCGGTTCAACGGCCGCGGCCGGGGACCTTGAAGGAGCCGGGAGTCGCGTGTCCGCCCCGTGACGGCGGGACGTCGGAAATGGGAGGGAAGGGACGCTCGGCGACCCCTGTACTATGGTCGCCAGGCCGCGACGGATCGGCGCGAGGGGGCTGGCCCCAGCGCCCGTGGACCGGCGGCGGAGCGACGCAGTATGGCCGAATTTGGCGACGACGGTTCGAAGGGCGGCCCGAAGGCGCCGGGTCGCGAGGGGCCGGGCCCGCAGGGAGGCACGCCGGCGCAGCCGGGGTACGGGCAAAGCGGCCAGCCGGGGTCCGGGCAGGGCGGCCAGCCGGGGCAGCCGGGTTACGGGCAGGGCGGCCAGCCGGGGCAGCCGGGTTACGGGCAGGGCCAGCCGGGTTACGGGCAGGGCGGCCAGCCGGGTTACGGGCAGGGCGGCCAGCCGGGTTACGGGCAGGGCGGCCAGCCGGGATACGGGCAGGGTGGCCAGCCGGGTTACGGGCCAGGCGGCCAGCCGGGTTACGGGCAAGGCGGCCAGCCGGGGTACGGCGCTCCCGGCTACGGCGCCCCGGGCTACGGCGCCCCGGGGACCGGCGCGGACGCGGCGGCCGCCGGCGTCCTCCGGGTCGACGACCTGCTGCGAACCTCCGCCGAGCTCTTTCAGAAGAACGTGGGCGCCAGCATCGGCATCGCCAGCCTCTTCTCCATCCCGACGCTGCTCCTGAACATCGGGACGGTGCTCTGGAGCCGCGACATGATGGAGGCCGCCCTGAGCCTCCAGACCGGCACGCCGACCCTTGGCGCCGCAACGCAGATGGTCGACGTCGCCACGCAGACGGTCTTCTTCTCCTTCCTCGCGATCTTCGTAAGCGTGCTCTTCCAGGCAATGGCCCGCGGCTGCTTCGCCTACATCGCCATCGAGAGCCTCGCGGGGCGTCCGCCGGGCCTCGGGCCCACGCTCGGCGCCGCCTTCGCCAAGCTCCACCTTCTCGCCTTCGTCGCGCTCATCCAGGCGATCGCCATCGGGATCGGACTCGTGCTCTGCATCGTCCCGGGCGTGTTCCTCGCCGTGATGTTCAGCGTCGCCACCGTCGTCGTGATGGCCGAGAACGCAAACCCCATCGACGCGCTCTCGCGCTCGGCGCAGCTCACCGAGGGCAACCGGATGAACATCTTCCTGGCGATGCTCGTGCTCGGCGTCGCCTGGTTCTCCCTCGCCTGCGTGATCGGCATCGCTTCGCCGCAGCCGGAGATCGACCCGCTCAGCGGCACCTTCGAGCTGCCCTCGATCGCCTCGCAGATGGTCGGCGTCGGCATCGGCGTCGTCGTGGAGATCTTCCAGCTCATCTCCTTCGGGCTCCTCGCCGGCGTCATCTACGCGCGCATCCGGGGCATCCGGGACGGGGTCGACGCCGACGAGCTGGCGAAGGTCTTCGCCTGAGGCCTCGGCTTGCGCGCCCTCCTCGTCCTCTCCTTCCTGCTCACGACGGCGTCCGCGGCCGCGCAGCCCCCGGACCCGCGTGAGGTCGCCCGCTCGGTGCACGCCGAGCAGGGCTACGCGGAAGGGCTCGACCTCCGCCGCGCCGACGGGAGCTTCTCGAGCTTCCCGAGCGGCGGGTTCGGCGGCGACGGCCCCGAGGGGGAGCGCGTCCGCCCGACCGGCGGGCGGAGCGACGGCGTCGGCGGGCGCCTGGACGGCCGGAGCCCGCGCGAGAGCGCAAACGCCCCGGCCCGGGGAACGAGCTTCGGCGGTGCCTTCGCCTTCCTCGGGGACCTGCTCGCGTTCCTCAGCGAGATCCTGCTCGTCCTCGTGGTCGTGGGGCTGGTCGTGCTCCTCGTCGTGCTCGTCGTGCGCACCTTCCGGGCGCCCCCGGGCGAGGCTCCCGCGGCTCGCGAGCTCGCGCCGGCGGACACGCCCGAGCTCGCCGGGCTCCCGGCGGAGGTCGGCGACCCGGACGAGCTCGCGCGCTCCGGGCGCTTCGAGGAGGCGATCGTCGCCTGCCTCGTCCGGGCCCTGAAGCACGTCGGGTGGCAGCCCGAGCGCCAGCGCGGGCTCACGGCCCGCGAGGTGGCGCTCTCGGTGCACGACGCGCGGCGCGGACCGCTGCAGGAGGTCGTCACGGCGGCGGAGCGGGTGCGTTTTGCCGGCGTCCCCGCCGACCGCGAGAGCTACGACGCGGTGCGCCGCTGGTACGACGCGCTCCTGGGCCTGGCGGCGGGAGCGCCCGCGTGAGCGCCGCGGGCGACGTCTTCTCGCCGCGCGTCCGGCGGATCGTCCTCAGCGTCGCTGCGGCGAGCGCCCTGGCCGTGCTCGTCGGGCTCCTCTACGGGGCGCAGCTCGTGACCCCCAAGGCCACACCGCGGGACTCGCTCGGCGCCGGGCCGCTCGGGCATCAGGCCTTCCTGGTCGTGCTCGAGCGCCTCGGGCTCCACACCTACCAGAGCCGCGGCGACCGCTTCACCGGGCCCCAGGCGCCCCTCTTCTTCATCGAGCCCACCCTCGAGGCGCGCGTGGAGGGCCGGGAGCATCGCCTCGGCGACGCGATCGACGAGCGCCTCCTCGCGGAGCTGCCCACGGTGCTCGTGCTGCCCAAATGGCACCTCCAGCCGGGGCTCGTCACCGAGCGCCCGCGCGCGGACGCAGACGCCATCGCCCAGGTGGTCGAGGTCGCCTGGGAGGCCTTCCCGGACGACGAGATCCTCATCGATCGCGGCTCCGACGACGGCGTCATGCACCGCCTGGTCGGCACCCTCGGCGAGTTCGCGGCCGAGGTGCCGCGGCTCCAGACCCTCGCGAGCATTCCGAGCGGCGCCGAGGTGCTCCTCGACGGGCCCCGGGGCGCCGTGGTGCTCGCCTACGGCTCCCTCGTGGTGGTCAGCGATCCGGACCTGCTCCACACCTTCAACCTGCAGCGCGCGGACCACGTGCTCGTATGGCTCGCGCTCCTCGAGCGCTTTGGCACGGACACGGTCGTCGTCGACGAGGTCTTCCACGGCCACGGCAAGACCCTTCGCCTCGGTGAGGCGCTCGGCCAGTTCCCCGCCGTGCTCGTCGTCGCGCAGCTCCTGCTCGTCGCCTTTCTCGTGCTCGCGCGGGGCGCCCGGCGCTTCGGCCCGCCGCAGCGCGATGCTCTGGCGGCCCACGGTCCGCGCGAGGCCATCGCCGTGAGCGCGCACGTGCTCGCGGACGGGCAGCCCTTGCCCTGGCTGACGGCACGCTACGTCGAGCAGGTCCTCGGTGATCTCCACGGTCGCCTCGGCCTCGCCGCGGCCGGAACGCCCGAGGAGCGCGCCGCTCGCCTCGACGAGGTCGCCCTCGGCCGGGGGGAGGACGCGCGGGCCGTGCGCCTCCTCGGCGACGCCCGCCGCCTCGACGCGAAGGCTCCGGCCGCGAGCTGCTGGACGCTGGTCCGCGTGGCTCACGAGCTGCGCCGCCAGCTCCTCACCTCGTCCGCCCGGACGACCCCCGAAGACGCCGCGCGTGCGGCGAGGAAGAGCGCATGAACCCCGACCACGTCCGCCGCTTCCTCGCGGCCCTCACCGAGCAGATCGGCCGCGTCGTCATGGACTCCGAGGAGAACCTTCGGCTGGCCTTCGTCGCCTTCCTGGTGCGCGGCCATCTCCTGCTGGAGGGCGTGCCGGGCACGGGCAAGACCATGCTCGCTCGCTGCCTCGCCCGGAGCCTCGGCCTGACGCTCCGGCGCGTGCAGTGCACGCCGGACCTCATGCCCGGCGACGTCGTCGGCGCGAACGTCTTCGACTTCAAGACGCAGTCCTTCACGCTCACCAAGGGGCCGGTCTTCACGGAGTTCCTCCTCGCCGACGAGATCAACCGAACCCCCCCGAAGACCCAGTCGGCGCTCCTCGAGGCCATGCAGGAGCGCTCGGTGACCATCGACGGCGTCACGCACGCGCTCTCCCCGCGCTTCATCGTCGTTGCCACGCAGAACCCGGTGGAGCACGAGGGCACCTACCCGCTGCCCGAAGCGCAGCTCGACCGCTTCCTCTTCAAGGTCGTCGTCGGCTACCCGCGCGAGGACCAGGAGGTGGCCGCCGTGCTCGCCCACGCCGGCTCTTCGGGCATGCCGGACCTCGACGCGCTGGGCCTTCAGCCGATGGTCAGCGG